>JAHHTN010000039.1 GCA_020024645.1 Faecalimonas sp. | reverse complement strand
CTGCATGTTCTCTATCAACAAAAAGGCTTTTACCTTTATATTTTTCAATATCATTTATATTGTCTATTCCCTTAAATTTCAAAATTGCAAACTGTTTAAAGAATTTTACACCTTGCACTTCTAAAATCATTTTTTCTTTTCCGGTGTCAAGGATAACCTGTTTTAATTTCTTAAAACGATTCATATCATCAGTTGTTGGAAACACTTTTACTTCTCCACGTACACCATGTGTCGAAGATATCACTCCCACTTGCAATAATTTTTCCATATGCTCTCCTTTTATTAGCATTAAGTTACAAATAGACACCGCTTATGCGATGTCTACTACTACTTTCTTGTCTTCTTTTGCAGCTGCTGCTTTTACAACAGAACGAATTGCCTTTGCAATACGACCTTGTTTTCCAATCACTTTACCCATGTCAGATTCTGCCACGTGTACTTCGATTACAATCGTCTTTCCTTCTGTCTTTTCTGTAACAACAACACTGTCAGGGTCATCTACTAATGCTTTCGCAATTACTTCTACCAATTCTCTCATTACGCGTACCTCCGCGATTTAGATTATTTTTCAATTCCTGCTGCTTTAAAGATTTTCCCAACTGTTTCTGTAGGTTGTGCACCGTTTTGTAACCATTTTTTAGCGGCTTCCTCGTCTACTTTGAATACACTTGGATTTTGGTTTGGATCATATGTTCCAATTTCATCGATAAATCTACCATCTCTTGGTGATCTAGCATCTGCTACTACGATACGATAAAAAGGAGCTTTTTTCTGTCCCATTCTTTTTAATCTAATTTTTACTGCCATTTCATTCACCTCTTCTTAAAATTCTTTTATCTATGTGTTAAAAAGGAAATTTAAATTTACCTTTCTTACCACCTTTACCACCCATCAATCCCGGCATTTGTTTCATCATTTTTTTAGATTGTTCAAACTGTTTTACTAATCTGTTTACTTCACTTATATCCACTCCTGCACCTTTCGCAATTCTGTGCTTTCTTGATGGATTCAAAACATCCGGATTCTGACGTTCTTTTACTGTCATCGAGTAAATAATCGCCTCAATTCTAGCCATCTTCTTTTCATTTTCCTCGGAATCCAAGTCTTTTAACAGGTTCCCCTTTACTCCCGGCATCATGCTTAATATACTTGATAGACCACCCATATTCCTCATCTGCTTCATACTCTCTAAATAATCTTCAAAATCGAACTGAGCTTTCTTCATTTTCTGAGCCATCTGCTTTGCTTTATCTTCATCAATTTCAGCACTTGCTTTTTCGATAAGACTCAAAACATCACCCATTCCTAAAATTCGTGATGCCATTCTATCCGGATAAAACTGCTCTAAATCAGATAATTTTTCACCCATACCAACATAAAGAATTGGCTTACCCGTTACTGCTCGAATGGATAAGGCTGCACCACCTCTTGTATCACCGTCTAATTTTGTAACAATTACACCGTCAATTCCAATCTTGTCATTAAACGTTCCTGCTACATTTACGGCATCTTGTCCTGTCATTGCGTCTACAACCAAAATTGTCTGATGTACAATAACAGCTTCTTTAATTTCTTGCAATTCCGACATCATCTCTTCATCAACATGAAGACGACCTGCCGTATCTAAAATCACAATATTATTTCCATTTTTTGTTGCATGTTCTAAAGCTGCTTTGGCTATATTCACGGGCTTATGTGTATCACCCATTGCAAATACTTCAACGCCTTGTTTTTCTCCGTTAACCTGTAACTGCTTAATCGCCGCTGGACGATATATATCACAAGCAACTAATAAGGGTTTCTTTCCTTTTAACTTGAATTTTCCCGCAAGTTTTGCTGTTGTTGTTGTTTTACCAGCACCTTGAAGACCTGCCATCATAATGACCGTTGTAGCTTGACCTGGTTCTAATTTAATCTCCGTTGTTTCCGAACCCATAAGTTTTACGAGTTCTTCATTTACAATTTTGATTACCATTTGTCCTGGATTTAATCCATTCATTACGTCCTGTCCAACGGCACGTTCCTGAACATCTTTTATAAATCCTTTCACTACTTTGAAGTTTACATCCGCCTCTAAAAGAGCCATTTTAACCTCTCTCAATGCCGTCTTTACGTCATCTTCCGTCAGGCGTCCTTTACTTCTTAAATTTTTAAATACATTTTGTAGTTTTTCTGTTAAACTATCAAACGCCATATTATAACTCCTCTAGTATTTCTGTCGATATTTTTTTAATACTCTCTATCAACATTCCTGTTTCTGTCTGCTCTGCTTCCAAAACTTCATTAATCTGATGAACTTTTTCCTTTATTGCCAAAAACTTCTCTACTAAATGTAATTTTGTTTCATAGCTAGATAACGTCTTATTACAACGCTTTATCAAATCATGAACACCTTGTCTACTAATTCCTTCACTTGATGCAATTTCACTTAACGACAAGTCTTCAAGCACAAATTGTTCATAAATATTTTTTTGGTGTTCATTCAATAATTCACCATAAAAATCATATAATAAAGCTTGTTCTAAAATGTCATTCATTTTCATCACCTTTAGTATAATAGCTCATATCGAAAGCAGTGTCAAGTGTTTTTTCTTGACACCGCTTTTTTATATAGATAAAAACTCTTTTATACAGAGTTCTCCCCATCCTTGTTGGTTTTTACATTTCCCTAAATCCATACAGGTCTGGCATAATCTTAATTTCACTTCTACATTTGTCATCTCAGGGTATTTGGATAAAAGAAGTGCAATCGCTCCAGATACAACTGGCGTGGCCATAGAAGTACCACTTTTACATGAATAAGCTCTTCCTTTTTTCCCATACCTACTATTACAAGAATATATTTTTGAACCTGGCGCTACCAAATCTGGTTTCATCACACATTCTTTTGTTGGACCTCTCCCAGAATAATCTTTAAGTCTTCCTTCTATTGTAAAAAGTTCTATCTTGTCATCCGAAGCACCTACAGTAATAACTTTCTTACTCACCCCAGGAACTGTAATACTCTGTCCTTTTGGTCCATAATTTCCTGCTGCAACAACAACAACAAGCCCCTCATCCCACATATTTTCTACTGCCATAAGTAATTTTTCTTCTTCTTCGCTATCTGTATTAGGAAGTGTTCCAACTGAAATGTTTACTATTCTTATACAATATTTACTCGCATTTTCTATTATCCATTTACTCCCCTCTATAACATGATTAATCTCACCATTCCCTCTCTTATCGAGTACTTTCAATGGAATCAAGTTACATTTCGGCGCAATCCCAGCATATTTCCCTTCTGATAATTTTCCACTTCCGCCTATAATTCCAGCTATATGCGTTCCATGTCCATTATCATCATAAATCATTCCCTGTTTATTTACAAAATCTTTAAAACAAAGGATTCTCTTATCAAAATCAGGATGTAACGCTATTCCAGTATCTAATATGGCAACTCCTATCTCTTTTCCTTCAACTTTATGTTGATTTGTGTCCTTACACCAATATGATACTCTTTCTTTTACCTGCTCCATTTTATTTCCTTTTTTATTTAATTTATTCACAAAGGCTTTGTTTTGCAATAAATGAAAATTTTTTCACTTTTTAGAAACATAAATCCCTCATCTTACATATGATAACATTGTAAATAAACAATTTATGGAGGCTTTAATATGAGCGATTTAAGTGCAACAAACTGTGGATGCGGATGTAATGATGGAAGAGAATCTGGATTAAGTAATTCTTGTTTATTGGTTATTCTTCTCTTGTTCTGCTGTGGTGGTAATAATGGTTATAATGGTATGAATAATTGTGGAAATGACTGTTGTCTTTTAATTTTATTACTTTTATTCTGCTGTGGTGGAAATGGGATCGGAAATAATAACGGTGGATGTGGCTGCTGCTAATTTTAGTACAAAGAAGAGGGAATTCGTGTAGAATTCCCTCTTCTTTACAAACTATCTAAAACATTTCTTGCTTCTTGAATACGTTCTTTACTTGTTGTCCAAATTTCATATTCACCAATGGAAGCCACTCCCATATTAACATTAAAATTCCTATATTTCATTTGGCTTTCTAAAGCAATCTTACCCGACATATGATATGAAGTTGTATTTGCCTTTTCATAAAACATCGGAATTGTTTTGGCATCAACACCTCCACCAACAAGAATTTCTATTTTATTTTCACTTTTTTCTACTAATTGTTTTAAAAGTTCTATTCCTTCTTCCGCACAATTCTTTTGTCCCGATGTCAATATTGTATCAATTCCTAATCTTTTTGCTTGTTCTAATGTTTCTATAGGATTCTTACACATATCAAAAGCTCTATGTAAAGTTACTTTCATTTCTCCCGCTTCTTCTATTAATTCTTTCATTTGTTGTAAATTTAGTCTCCCTTCTGGAGTAAGACTTCCAATAACAACTCCTTCCGCCCCTAACTGACGAAAAATTTTTACTTCTTCTTTTAATATTTCATGTTCGTATGGTGTATAACAGAAATCTCCAAATCTTGTCCTAAGTAATGGGCGTATAGGAATATCCACTTTTTCTTTTACTTTTTGAAACAAAGCTATTGACGGTGATAGCCCACCAATCACTAACCCACTACATAATTCTATTCTATCCGCACCTCCTGCTTTTGCAGCTATAGCTGACTCAACTGAATCCACACAACATTCTAATGTTCTTTTCATAGTCTCCCCCTTGTTTTTCATGTATTCATTATTAAAATAAGAATAAGGAAATGCAAGTTGCATTTCCTTATTCTCTCTTTATGTATTCTCTGTTTTAGAAATTATTTACACAATAATTTAAATTCATCTGCTACATGCTGTACCTGTGTTCCAATAATTACCTGTACACTTGTTTTTCCAGGACGAATCACACCTGCAACACCTGCTGATTTGATTTTCTTTTCATTTACTAAAGTATTATCTTTAACTTCAAGACGAAGTCTTGTAATGCAGTTATCGATAGAAGTGATGTTATCTTTTCCACCTAAACCTTCTAAAATAATTTTGGCAACTTCTGTAAAGTCGTTATTTGCTAATACTGCTTTTGATTCTGCTTCTACATCATCATCGTCTTCTCTACCAGGAGTTTTCAAATCAAACTTCACAATAGCGAAACGGAATACAACATAGAAAATAATGAATGCAGCGATACCTAAAGGAATAATCATCCATGTTTTCTGAGCAGCTGGTAATGAAGCTGAGAAGAATAAGTCAGTTGCACCTGCTGAGAATGAAAATCCTGCACGGAATCCTAATGCAGCAGTAACTGCTACAAAAATACCGTATAATAAAGCATAAACTACATATAATGCTGGAGCTAAGAACATAAAACCAAATTCGAATGGTTCTGTAACACCACAAAGGAAAGCACAAACAGCTGCTGAAGCAACTAAACCGATTGCAACTTTTTTCTTGTTAGATTTTGCTGTATGAATCATAGCTAAAGCTGCACCTGGAACACCAAACATCATACATGGGAAGAATCCAGACATATACATACCTAAACTCCAAGAAACATCTGCTGATGTTTTTCCAGCCCAGAATGCTTGTAAATCACCAAGTCCAATAGTATCAAACCAGAATACATTGTTTAATGCGTGATGTAAACCTGTTGGAATTAATAAACGGTTTAAGAATGCATAGATACCAGCACCTACTGCATCTAATTTTACGATTGATTCACCGATTGTAACAAGACCAGCAAAAATAATTGGCCATACAAATAACAATACTGCTGATGTTAAGATAGAAACAACACCTGCTACAATTGCTACACTACGTTTTCCACTAAAGAATGCAAGCCATGAAGGTAATTTAGTTCCTTTGAACTTGTTATAACAAGTAGAACCAATAATACCAGAAATAATACCGATGAATGGGTTAGCAATTTTCTGGAATGCAAGTAAATATTTTGCATTTTCAGCAACTGATGGTCTAATAACTGTTACTACACCTTCTGAAAGAAGAGTTGTAATCATTAACCAAGATACCATAGCAGCAAGTCCGGCTGTACCATCATTATCATCTGCCATACCTACACCTACACCGATTGCAAACAGGATTGCCATATTGTCAATTAAAGCTCCTCCTGCTTTTACAAGAAACATACCAATGATTTCTTTCATACCATTGATATCACCACCCTGCATTGTTGCAGGACACAAAAAGTATCCGATACCCATAAGGATACCACAGATAGGTAAACATGCTACTGGAAGCATTAACGCTTTACCTAATTTTTGAAGATATTTCATAACTTTCTCCTCCTTTTCTCTCATTTTCATGATATCTTCTCTTATATAAAACCTCACAAAAGTGAAGTTTAATATCTGTATTATTTGATGATTGTCATCACTTCGTCTTTTGTACCAACTGTTTTTCCAGTTGCAGTTTTTATTTCACTGTAATCCGCTGTGTTACAAATAATAACTGGAGAAACTACTTCTAAACCTGCATTTTTAATCGCCTCAATATCAAATTCCAATAACAAATCTCCTGCTTTTACTTTATCACCAGCTGAAACATGCTCTGCAAACGGTTCACCTTTTAACGTAACCGTATCTAATCCCACATGAATAAGAATCTCAATTCCACTTTCTGATTTCATTGAAATTGCATGTTTTGTATCAAATACCATTTCTACTGTTCCGTCAATCGGGGCATATACTTTTCCAACTGTTGGAAGAATAGCAACACCTTTCCCCAAAATCTCTTCTCCAAAAGTAGGATCACTTACTTTTGCAAGTTCAATTGCTTCTCCCTCAATTGGAGCATATAAAACTTCTCCCTTTTTACCAAATCCTAATTTTTCTTTTAATGAACCAAGCATTTTCTTTTCCTCTTTCTTTATTTCATTTCTCGAATGATTTTTCTAAGTTTTAAAATCATTGATGGAGCAACTGACAATTCATCTACTCCCATTCTCACAAATGTCTCTGTTAATTCTGTATCTGCACCAAGTTCACCACAAATCCCCGTCCATTTTCCTGCTTTATGGGAATTATCTACAACCATTTGAATCATTTTCAAGACCGCTTTATGGTGCGGATTATAGAATGGATCCAATTTTTCATTCTGACGATCAATCGCAAGTGTATACTGCGTTAAATCATTTGTACCTATACTAAAGAAGTCTACCAATTCAGCTAATTCGTCACTAATCATAACTGCTGCCGGAGTCTCAATCATTACGCCTTCTTCTACATCTTTGTATGGGATATCACATTCATAAAGCTCTTTTTTAACTTCCGCTACAATTTTTTGAATTTTTTTCACTTCTTCCACAGATGTAATCATCGGATACATAATAGAAATATTTCCGTATGTAGATGCTCTAAAAATTGCTCTCAATTGTGTTTTGAAAATTTTTGGTTGCGAAAGACAGATACGAATCGCTCTATATCCTAATGCTGGATTCTCTTCTTCACCTAAATCAAGATAATCCGCTTGTTTATCTGCGCCAATATCCAATGTTCTGATAATAACTTTTTTCCCTGCCATATTTTGAGCAACTTGTTTGTACGCTTGGAACTGTTCTTCTTCACTTGGAAGTTCATTGCGTCCGATATAAAGAAATTCACTTCTAAACAGACCAATTCCTCCCGCATCATTTTCTAATACATAGCCGACATCAGAAGCACTTCCAATATTAGCATAAAGTTCAATTTTCTTTCCACCAAGTGTTATATTCTCTTTACCTTTTAATTCTAAAAGTAAATTTCTCTTTTCTTCTTCTTCAGAAATTCTAGTTAAAGCAGTGCATTTCACCTCTTCTGTCGGTTCTAAAATCATTTCTCCTGCAAATCCATCTACAACAGCTTCTACACCGTTTTTTAGTTCTTCCAAATTCATATCTACTCCGATTAATGCCGGAATATTCATCATACGTGCTAAAATAGCTGTATGTGAATTTGTCGAACCATGCACTGTAACAAACGCAAGAATTTTATCTTTATCCATCTGTACAGTTTCACTCGGAGTCAAATCATCAGCAACTACAATTACTGGTTCTTCAAAATCCATAGAATCTGTTTCACCACCAGCAAGATTTTTCACAAGCCTTTCTGAAATATCTTTAATATCTGCAGCCCTTGCACGCATATAATCATCGTCCATACTCGCAAACATTTCCGAAAAGCTATCACCCACTGAAGCAACCGCATACTCCGCATTCACCTCTTGTGTACGTATAATATTTTCAATCGCTTCATTGAAGTCCGCATCGTCTAACATCATTTGGTGGACTTCAAAAATAGCAGCACTCGCTTCTCCTACTTCTTTTAAAGCTTTTTCATATAACTTTTGCAATTGGCCACAAGCAACTTCTTTTGCTTGATTCACCCTCTCGATTTCTTCTTCTGCACTTTCTACCTTTGTACGTTTAACAACATAATCTGACTTCTTTAACACAGAAATTTTACCAAGAGCAATCCCTTTATACACTGATTTCCCTTTTAAACATTCCATCTCTTTTGTTCCCATCACCTTTTATAAATCTTACAAATTTGTTTCAAAAAATGTTTTTACACCTTCAAATGCTGTATCTTCATCTTCACCTTCAATTGAAACTTCTACAGTTTGTCCACATTTCACTGCTAATGACATAACCGACATAAGTCTTGTTGCCTCTGCTGATTTACCTTCTTTTGTAATAGTGATTATACTTTTATAATTTTTCGCTTCTTTCGCAAGCATTCCTGCTGGTCTCGCATGAATTCCTAATTCGTCCTTAATAGTGTACTCAAATTTTTTCATTGTTTTTAACTCCTTTTCCTTCACTCTTTTTTGTATATCATTTATGGAATAATGATCGTTTGAATATGTATCGCAAGAAACCCTTCCTCTTCTTTTTCAATTGGTATTCCTAATTCCTTTTCCACATATTTGCATATGTGGTGCGCGACCATGCCTGCTTTTGCATAATGCACTCCAACAAACTGATTCAAATCTATATTAATCTTCTCTTTCGCTTTTGTCCTTGCTATCATATAGTAAAGTTGACTCATTAGCCTAATACCACCCAAAGATTCTCGGTTAATCGTCTGTTCAAGTAGCTTCTCTATATCTAACATGCATTCATCAATAATTTGTGTGATTTTAAGCGTTTCTGATACTTCCACATCTGACAGACCTGAATGGACATGTAAAGCAATAAATCCCGCTTCATCGTCCGTAATCCTATATCCTGTCATCTCTTCAATTATTTCTCGACTTTTCACAACCACGGTGTATTCTTTACCGAACAATGCCTTAATGTCCGCAATAAATGGATTTGGTAAATAAATATTCTCTTTTGCTCTTTTTGCTGCAAAGGCTATATGATCTGCCAATGGAATCAATATATCTGGATTAATTGTTTCAAAAACAACTTGCGCCTCATCAATAATCCGTCCAGCCGCCTCTAAATACTTAGGTTCAATACCTTTTACAGCATTAATCATTGATCTTTCGTTTTCTTTGACTGCCAAAGTGTAGATTTTCGCATCTTCAATTGTCGAAAATTTATCGCCTGGTCTTTTCCCAAACCCAATGCCCTTACCTACTAAGATTCTCTCATCCTTACCATCTTTTGCAAGAAAAGCATTGTTATTTAAAACTTTTACAATTTGATACATCAACCAAACCCCTTCACTTCATCAATTAAAAAGACATAAACATATCCTGCTTATCCAATTTAATAAGATATACATTGAACTGCAGAATAGTTTATGCCTGCTTACCAGTAACACACTATTATATGCACTCTCGATTGTCTTTTTTTACTATATCATATTGCAATAATATAGGCAAGTTTTATTTTTTACGAAAACAACATCAATTTTTTGTCAAGATTGCACAAATAATACTTTGTATTATTCGTCTTATTTCTTTACTTTTTTGTTTTGCGTTTTCTTTTCTCCTTCTTTTTTATTTTTTTCTGAAAGTTTTTTCTTCAACATACAATTTTCATCCAGTTCATATACTGCATTTCCGTCAATAATCAATTTCCTCATATTCTTACTCCTTTCACCACTTCTAGTATTACTATATGAGCATTTCATATTTTTGCTTTTTTATACATATATATCTACAACGCTATATTTCTAAGGAGTGCTATGGAAGAAAAACCAGAAGATAAAATGACGCCATTTGATAAATTCATTTCCTCAAACGATTTGCAATTAATGAAATTAATTATTCCTTACACTACTCTAGCAAATCAGCATATATTGGCAGTCTTTGTAAAATTCCTAGAATTAAATCGAACAATGCATTTTTTTCATCAACCACGCCGAAAAATCCACACACAAACTTTTGAAAAATCTTTTTCTTCTCCTTTAGATATTATCGATGAAATTCGCCCCTATCTATCTGAATCAGAAAGAAATTCAATAGACTCAATTTTAAATGTATTTAATATGATGCAAATGCTACAAACAATGACAAAGATGGCTTCTCAAAACGATGAACAGTCTGATACAGAGGAATTTGACCCTAGAGATATGATAAAAGAAATGCTTACCCCCGAACAACAGGATATGTTCCAAATGTATACTACAATGTTTCAAGAAAATAATAATTTTAACAACGAGAAAGGAGATAATTAATATGGAAGATTGGCTTAATCGCCCCGAGTTAAAACAGATTGATCCTGTTAAACTAGAACTAATAAAAACAGTCATTACAAAGACAAAAGGAAAAACAGGTAATGATTTGCCACCTATTCTACTTTCACTAATTATGGCAGCAAACAAAAAACACATACAATTTTCTACAGAAGAAATTTCATTTATCATGGAATTGATGAAAGAAGGAAAATCTTCTGAAGAACAGACCAAAATTGACCAAACAGCAAAAATGATCCAATCAACGTTAAAGAAAAAATAAAATCGACAGCAATATATAAAATCTGTTATACTATAATAAATTCAATTTACAAAGGAGTCCTTATGAGAAATATCAAATTAACACTCGAATATGATGGAAGTCGCTACCAAGGATGGCAACGTCTAGGAAAAAACGAATCTCCTAATACGATTTCCAACAAAGTCATTGAGGTATTACACAAAATGACTAATGAAACAATCGAACTCTTCTGTGGTGCAAGAACTGAAGTAGGCGTACACGCATATGCACAAATTGTCAATTTCAAGACAACATCAGATATGGCGCTTTGGGAGATAAAACAATATTTAAACCGCTTTCTCCCTATGGATATTGCTGTTACTCATATTGAAGAAAAACCAGAACGATTTCACTCTTCCTTAAATGCCACATCAAAAATATATATGTATCGCATAGCCATTGGAGAGGTTCCAAGTGTTTTCGATCGCAAATACACTTATTACTCTTTCAAAAAACTGGATATTGATATAATGAAACAAGCAGCCATTTTACTTATTGGAAAACACGATTTCAAAAACTTCTCTACAGTGAAGAAAAACAAATCTACAATAAAAGAAATATACGATATTGACATTTATTCGGATGATGAAGAAATTCAAATCACTATACATGCTAATGATTTTTTACACAATATGGCTCGTATGATTATCGGAACATTAATTGACATCGGCCTTGGCAATCGAAAAAAAGAAGAAATCGAAGATATTTTCAACACAAATTCCATGGTGCAATCGAGTGCCCCATGCAATCCAAAAGGATTATATCTACAAGAAGTTTTATATAACTAATCAAAGGAATGGGGAGTGCAATTTTGCATTCCCCTGCTTTTATTTCAAATACCGAACTAAATCATCATATTTTTTTCTCATTTCTTCATAGCCATGTCTATAAAACTCTTCTTGCTTTTCTGTATTTCTTTCTAATCTGGAAATCATCATGGTTTCTGGTCGTATAACGAAGATTTTCTCTTCTTCTTCCAACTTTTCAATTTTTTCTAATGTCCGATTATAGATTACTGGACGCTTGATTAACGTCTTAACTAACGAAGGATATTTTTTATAGGCAGACTCATATAATTTTCTTCTAGCCTTTGTTACAAATTTCTTCCGATATCCTTCATTTTTTGTCAAAACAAGAACTATCTTTTTATTACCATATTTCATCGCTCTTCTAATAGGAATAGAATCAGACAATCCACCATCCAAATAAGGAACTCCATCTATATTTACAATAGGTGAAATCAAAGGCATACTACTAGAGGCACGACAAATCTTCATCAACCTTTCTTTATTCGATCGATCATCCATATATTCCGCTTTTCCTGTAATGCAATTCGTCGTTACCCATTCCGTAAAAATTTCCGAATTAAAGTAAGTATTGTAATCAAATGGATAAATTTCATTAGGAAATTTATCAAAAATCATATCCATATTTAACAGACTTTTTTCCTTAATAAATCTGCTTATTCCCAAATAATAATCATACTCATTTTCTTGATGTATCATACATTTTTTGG
The DNA here is from genome assembly GCA_020024645.1 of Faecalimonas sp. Classification (GTDB taxonomy): domain Bacteria; phylum Bacillota; class Clostridia; order Lachnospirales; family Lachnospiraceae; genus Faecalimonas. The sequence continues at coordinate 4,414 of JAHHTN010000039.1, read as the reverse complement.
TTCTCTCTATTTGCTTAGAAACATAACTCACCCCATTACATGTTCCTGCAGACACACCTACAACATGGGAAAAATACATATCTTTTTCCATTAGATAATCTAACACACCTGAGGTAAACACCCCTCTTACTGCTCCTCCTTCTAAGATTAAAGTTCCTTTTTCCATTTATGTCACTCCCCATTTTTATTTTTCCTAAATTATATACCCTTTTTTTGTTCATGCATACCTCTTCTCATTATTTTTTCCTAAACTTTTTGTAAACCTTGCCATTTTACTACTCTCATGCTAAGATAAGCGTTGGAATACTATTATTTAAGAAACAATATTTTATAATAAAGGAGAATCATTATGATTAGTGCAAATAATGTCACATTGCGTCTTGGCAAAAAAGCTTTATTCGAAGATGTAAACATTAAGTTTACTGCCGGTAACTGTTACGGAATGATCGGTGCTAACGGTGCAGGAAAATCTACTTTCTTAAAAATTCTTTCAGGACAAATTGAGCCAACAAGTGGTGAAGTAGTTATTTCCCCAGGTGAACGACTCTCTTTCTTACAGCAAGACCATTTTAAATATGACGATTATCTCGTTCTTGATACTGTTATTATGGGAAATGCGAGATTATATCAAATCATGAAAGAAAAAGAAGAAATTTATGCTAAAGAAGATTTTACTGATGAAGATGGTATGAAAGCAAGCGAGCTAGAAGGTGAATTCGCTTCTATGAATGGTTGGGAAGCAGAATCAGATGCCGCCACTTTACTAAATGGTTTAGGAATCGAAACAGATTTACATTATAAATATTTGAAAGATTTAACAGGTGCAGAAAAAGTTAAAGTACTTCTTGCACAGGCTCTTTTTGGAAATCCTGATATTCTTCTTCTTGATGAACCTACAAACCATTTAGATTTAGATGCAATCGCATGGCTAGAAGAATTTTTAATTAACTTTGACAATACAGTTATCGTTGTGTCTCACGATAGATATTTTTTAAATAAAGTTTGTACGCAAATCGCAGATATAGATTATGGTAAAATTCAACTTTATGCAGGTAATTATGACTTTTGGTATGAATCAAGTCAATTAATCATTCGCCAAATGAAAGAAGCAAATCGCAAAAAAGAAGAAAAAATCAAGGAATTACAAGAATTTATTTCTCGTTTCAGTGCTAACGCTTCAAAATCAAAACAAGCAACATCACGTAAAAAAGCTTTGGAAAAAATTCAACTTGATGACATTCGTCCATCCAGTCGTAAATATCCTTACATTGACTTTAGACCAAATCGTGAAATCGGAAACGAAGTTCTTACAGTTGAAAACCTTTCTAAAACAATTGACGGCGTAAAAGTTTTAGATAATTTATCTTTTACAATTACACGCGAAGAGAAAGTTGCATTCGTTGGTGGAAACGAAGCTGCAAAAACAGTATTATTCAAAATTTTAGCTGGTGAAATGGAAGCTGATGAAGGTACTTATAAATGGGGCGTCACAACTACACAGGCATACTTCCCTAAAGATAGTTCCAAAGAATTCGATAACGATTATACTATTGTTGATTGGCTTACTCAGTATTCAGAAAATAAAGACGCCACTTATGTTCGTGGTTTCTTAGGCAGAATGCTTTTCGCTGGGGAGGACGGTGTAAAAAAAGTAAAAGTTCTTTCTGGGGGAGAAAAAGTTAGATGTCTTTTATCCAAAATGATGATTTCCGGAGCAAATATTTTAATTTTAGATGAGCCTACCGACCACTTAGATATGGAATCTATCACCGCTCTAAACAACGGTTTGATTAAGTTCCCTGGCGTGATCTTATTCGCTTCCCGCGACCATCAAATTGTACAGACAACTGCAAATCGTATCATGGAAATCGTTCCTGGCGGAAAGTTGATTGACAAAATTACAACTTACGACGAATATCTCGCAAGTGATGAAATGGCAAGAAAACGTCAAACTTACTCTATGGATCATTCTGAAGAAGATAACTAAAAATTTTAAAAGCGTTATGCTCTTACTTGATTAGTAAAAGCATAACGCTCTTTTTACATTATTTGCTTTTCTTCTGCTTCATCTATTGTTGCATATCCATAGTACTTCACTGTCTGACGCATAATTTCCTCTACCATATTTATTCCCTGTTTTGCAAAATCTACGACCATTCCTGCATATCTGACAAGAGTTTCTAACGAATATGTTTTTAATTCCCCTCTTAAATACGTTTCAAAAGAAATATTATCTTCTGCATCCTCTGACGTATGAATTAATCTTGCTTGTTTAGACAAATATGGGTAATTACTTGAAAAATCTTCTCTCCATTCTACTTGTATAGAAACAATCCCCTCTATTATTTTCGCTTTTTCCTCTGAAACTAATGGTAAATCATCTTTAATTGTCTCATATTCTTCTTTTGATGAACTTTCCATCATATAAGCATATTTTTCCATAATCAAGTTACGACCTTGTTGTTCTCCCTCTGTCAAATCTCTCCCATAAGAATTTAATACCTCTTCTCTCCATACAGAAAACTGACTTTTTCTCATAATATCAAATGTCTCAAAATCATCTTGACACGAAGCTCGTCCTCCTGTATTTCTTACCTTCTGAAACATCTCCCACTCCAATTTTACGATTTTTTCCATTATATTCATTTCGTTATTCCTCCTTAATATTCTTTCCACATGAAGTTCTAAAAAACTTTCTTTACCTTCCGTTAAATTTTGTTCTTTTAATTCGTTTAAGATCATAGAACAAATTTTCTCAATTATCCTACTCTTCTCTCCAACTGTCTGTGCAATAAACAATTTATCATAATATTCTTTTACTTCAGATAATTTAGGAAGTGTTTTCATTTTTCGAAACATCCATTTATAATAAGGCATAAATGTATTGTTCAATAAATAAATCAAATTAGAACTCGCCTGTACAAATTCGCGAAGCGCCATTTCTGATGCAGCATATTCTCCTCGTTTCACACATCTAAAATAATTATACTGTCCAGCTTGCGCAGTCAAAGCTGTCAGATGTGCAATTTTACGTATTTTTAATCCATATGGATACCCTTTTTGTAATTCTCTTTGTACGCGAGAAAATGTTCCTTCGCAGTCTTTAAAAATTCCTCCCGCAGTCACTTGTGCCAACGCTGTTTCAGGTACAGAAATCCACGCACTCTCTTTTTCTCCTGTTGTATATTTTTGTGGTGATAACAAAATTTCATATAATTTCTTTCCTAAAAATTCTTCATAAAATGTTCGAACATTTAAAATACCAATCCTATTTTCCCCATGAATACTAATTTGCCTTGCCGAAATATTTTCAAAAGACTTTGGAAGTTTCTCATACTCTTCTTTCATCTCTTTTTCATATTTTTCTGCATCTTCTTCCTCTAACCAAACACAAAAAGCAGGACCAAAATCATGATCTGTGGAATATATATCATCAAACCCAAAACATTCCGATCCATGGCCCATAAGTCCAACTGTTATCCTAGCAAAACACTCTGGAAATTTTTCCTGTAACATTGTCTTCCCGTATTTTTCATAGTACATACGGGAAATATCCATCCCTCTGTTTCCCCTTTGTTTTATTCGTGCATCTTTTGCTTTTTTTCGAAGATATTCTGCTTGTTGTAAAAAACCACTTTCTTCTAAGACAATCGCACAATTTTCACAGGTAATCGAGTAATTTTCACATTCACCATAAAATTCTAATATTTCTTTTAAAGCTTTTGTATAATATTCCACCGATTTTTCAAAATCTTTTTTCAAATAATATCCATGTGCCAATGAAGCAAGGAGAGCTGAGTAATGAGAATCCTGTATTTCTTCATTTTCATATATTTTCAACGCCTCTTGTAAAGCTAAAATTCCATCTTCATAATTGTTCATTTCAAAATATACAGTTGAAAGATTTGTATAAGTAGATGCAACCTCTTTTTCACATTCAGGTAAAATCCGAACAATCTGTAATGCAATATTTAAGCATTTAATCGCTTTATTATATTCCCCCAACCCTTGATATGCCATGCTCATATTATTGTAAAGACCTGCTGTATTTATATCTGATTGCGAAAGTACATTTTCATATATATGCTTTGCTCTTTTATAAATTTCTAAAGATTTTGCATATTTTCCATTAGAGCGATATGACGTTGCTAAGTTCACAAGTGTCGTTGCATGAAATTTCGTATTAAGAAGTTCTAATTCTTCAATCAACTTTTCTGCCTTACACCCATTTTTAATTGCTTCCTCTGTTTTTCCAACACTTCTATAATATCCCGTTAATTCGTTGTAAAGACTTAAAAGCATCTGTTTATTCTCTTCTTTTTTCGCATACTCAATACTTCTTTTTAAAAACGGTTCTACTTCTGAAATTCTTTTTTCTTGAAAAAGTCTATCTAATTGACCTATTATATTTTTC
>JAHHTN010000038.1 GCA_020024645.1 Faecalimonas sp. | reverse complement strand
TTTTTGATGGATTATTCATAATAATTGCACTAGAATGAGTAAAAACATTAACAATGCTATCGAGTAATTCTGTATATTTTTTATCAAAAAGATTTTCAATTAAAGCCAACCTTGATGTTTCATATCGTTTATCACTTGTCTGTCCTCTAAGATAACGAAGTTTTCCCAGAGAAGGAATACTTTCATCATTAAAGGTATTTGCAATATGATTAAGTGGAACTTTATCAATTCTCATCTGAAAGATTCGTGTTACATTGGCTACTGTTTCAGGTCCAGGCTCAAAATGATACTCTCTTGTGGTTGATTTCATATATCCATACGGAATCATGCTTGGGATATGTTCCCCAGCAAGCTGTTTCGTATGTACCACAGTAGATACTTTCTTTGAAATATCTTTTGAATAATAACTGTTAATGAGATTCTTTAAGGGAATCAACAAACTTTCTGCCGAACCGTCTATTTCAAAACTATCATAATTATCAGCAACAGAGATAAATCTTACTCCCATAAAAGGAAATACATTTTCAAGCAAATTTCCGGCTTCAATATAATCACGAGAAAACCTCGAAAAATCTTTGATAACAAGTGCTTTTATCTTTCCGTTATTGATGTCGTTTAATAGTCTTTGAAACTCAGGACGATTGGTATTCGTTCCCGTCCAACCATTATCACAATAAACATCAACCAAATGGAGATACGGGTGTTCTTCCACATATTCCTCGCATATTTCAATCTGCCCCTTAATAGATTCGCCTTTATCATCTTTACCACTGTTTTCAATAGAAAGTCTTGCATAAATTGCTGTCTGCCATTCCAAAACTTGTTCAGGTGCAACAGGCTTTATGGATTCAACAGCTTCTTTATATGTTCTTCTTGCCATAATTAGACAACCTCCTCAATTATTTCTGAAAATCTTTCTACATACTGCATTGCACTATGAAGCTGGTCTTCGTAACGAAAAACAACTTCAATATGCTTTGCGTCATAGATAATGATTCGTTCAATCAGATTCACAATCACAGACCTTTGAAGCTCCGTAATGTTTTCATACTGTTTAAAAAGCTCTATCCGAGTAACACTTCTTTGATTGCTTTCCACAGCCTGTTCTCGCTCTTCTTTTAATTGAACAAGGGATTGTTGCCTTGCTTGAATTTTTCTGTCATAGCCGGCACGAAACTCCATATATTCTTCCTTACTTATGACACCATCTGCCATATCGCTGTAAAGATTAAGCTTCAAATCTTGAAACTTTTGAATTTCTTCATTTAGCTTTGTCAGTTGAGCATTATAATTGAATATCTCTCTTTGACTTTCTGGAAGTGATGCTATGTAATCCAATACCTCATCAAGTCTGCATATCTGCTGAATATGGTCTTGTACAAGCAACAACACAATCCTATTAAGCTTGCTTTCGCTGAAACTGTGAGAACTGCAACCAAGTTTTGCTTTGTGGGTAGAACAAACATAGTAATAATATTTTTTATTTCTGCTTGAAACAGCTTTGCGAACCATTGTATGCAAATGATACAGTCGATTTTCTTCGTCTTAACATCTTCCATCATTTGTTTAAATCCGGGTCTTTCAAAACTTACTCCCGAATAACCGTCATCAATATATTCTTTAATGATGACCATATCTTTTTTATTTTGAATAAAATCTCGGATAATCTCTTTCTGGCTTCCGATTGATTCACTTTCAGCTTTATCGCCATCATCACGAGAAAGTCTCGTATATGCTCCGACATTCCATATTTTTTCTGCCATAATGAATCATCTCCTTTCACCAACAGAGTATCCTTTTTACGGTGATTTGTTTAGGATGCCAAGATTACTCTCGACACCCTTGACAAATTTACAAATTGCGTATATATGCTTCTAAACGTTGTTCCAATGTCACTCCCTCTTCTTGAAAGCTGACTTTTACAATCACATCGCCATCAAGATAGCAATATGGATTTTTAATCTGATTGATATATTGTTTAATCCTTTCTTCTCGTGGAAGACTCATATCAATCTTTACCGATTGACGCTCCACAAGGTCTTTAGGGTCAACGGTACGAATATCTATATTTTTCATTTGTTCTGCATTCATCCGTTATCACCCCATTCTTGCTTCTTTGACAGAAATCAAATAATTTAACGATAGACTTCTAAGAAGTGCCTTATCAATTCCCAATAATTCTTTTTCTGTTGTCTTTCCTAAGTACGATTTAATACGCTTTTTATCTATCGTTCTAATTTGTTCAAGTAAAACAATAGATGGCTCTGCTAATGCGTCATTATTTCTAATCAAATAATGTGTTGGCAAACTTGGTTTATTTCCTACTTTTGTGGTTACCATAGCTACGATTAAAGTCGGTGCATGTTTATTACCGGTATTATTCTGAATGACTACCACCGGTCGCATTCCTCCTTGTTCAGAGCCGCATACAGGGTTCAAATCAGCATAATATATATCGCCTCTACGATACGCCCAATCTTTCTTCATCATAAAAATGACCTCCTTTTTTCTTGGGTATGTACCGAAAAGCTGTAATAGCAAAATAAGCAATTGCAGCTTTTCCATGCGTATATGTGAACCCTACATTTGTTCTAAACGCCCCTAGGGAGAGATAAAGTATCTTTATTGGGAAATCATCAGGTGACTGTTAGCGAAACAGTTCCATAGGGTTTCTGCCCTCTGCCGGGTTCTCCGCCAGCTCCGTAGAGAAGTATCATTGTACCTGTCGCTTTCATTGCCGTATTGAGTGCTACTCAATATTTACTAGCTGATAAGACTCGCTCGTGTAATCTTGTAAATAATGTTTTAATTTGCTTATTTACTTCGTACAGTTGTGGCGTATCACTGACGTGGCTGATGTTTTCACACCGACAACAGGAACGTACCTGATGAATGATATTCAATTTTCAAAGATCTAAGTCTTTTGTACTTTTCTTGAGTACATCTAAAGTTTAACTGATTCTATTTGACTTTTTTACGCCCTCGTAGAATGGATAAACCATTCTCTGAGAATGGTTTATAGCTTTTTTTCTAAATTCATCATCAATGAGATTGCCTTTTGCAAATCTTTTTTCGCTTCATCGTTTCTTAAATCCTTGCCAAGTAAAATATAATCTGTTGAAACATTAAATACGCAAGCAAGCTCTACTAATAAATCAATAGAAATTCCTCTGACCCCTCGCTCAATATTACTTATGGAGTTTGTAGCTATATTTAGCTGTTCTGCAAGTTCTTCTTGCGTATATCCCTTTACTCTTCTAAGCTCAGCAATTCTTTTTCCACTTTCTTTTTGATCGTAATACATACCGTTTCCTCCTTAACGGCATAACTCAGAAACCAATAATTTCAGGTTTCCGTTTATGCAATGTCTGGAAGACGGCATAAAAAATGCCCCGCACCGCTATTGGCACGAGGCAATAAGATATATTTAATTTTCTTAATATGCTGCTATCTCCCAGCATACTAAGATTAACACTTTACAAGTCGGACTTTCAGTAGGAAAACTATCGGACTTTCGTCGGATTTTAGTCGGACTAACTGCAATACCATTCATCACATTCTCCCTTCATATCAATAAGGTAATTTTTCAATTTTGGCAAACTGCTTCCCCAAAGAGATAAGCCAAATAACATAATTGCTTCTTTCTTACGGTCATAAAAGCTGCTACGTTCCATATCCAAAAGTTCCAATAATTCAGATTCTCTATATTTGAATCGAGTAAGATAGCATTTTGACAAAATTTCGCAATACAAATCTCCTTTGAAAGGATAATCCCTTACTCGAAGCATGGTACTATCTACAAGATCGATCAACCACTTGGTTTCAAACAAACTACGAATGCGTTCCTCAAAACGCTCTCTTGCTTCATCTGGAGCAAAGGTTTCCAAATAAATTAAAGCACTGTCCAGATTAGAACCACAGTAACAAATCAAATCTTCACGTACATCATATGCACGACCAACTGTTGACCAGCAGACATCTCTATAAATTGATAAAATCAGCTTGGAGCGTTCATATAGAACTTTTTCATCTACCTGTTGCATTCTGCACAGCATACGGATACTGTTTAATGCCTGTGTATTTTTTCTACTCATAAAAGACTCCTTTCAGATGTCAATCACATAATTTCAAATTCCTTTCTAAGCCTGTATCCAGCTAAAGGGAAACAAATACTGGGCAACAGACAAATTGATCTTTTCAATAAGTTTATTTTCATATTCAGAACAAAATCAGAAGTTTACAATCGGAAGTTCTTGACATCACAAAACTTCCGATATATAATGTAAAGGAAGTTAAACTTCTGTTTCAATATTATTATATCTGTTTCCAGAAGTTTGTCAATAACTAATCGGAAGTTATGAAAATATTTTTAGAAAGGGCGGAACGATTATGACTTTTGGTGAAAAAATAAAAGAGGCTCGTTTAGCTATGAACTTATCACAGACGGAGCTTGCCCAGCTAACTGGCATTTCCGAAAGATCTCTTTACACATACGAACAGCTAGGAACTCTCCCTCGAAAGAATAATATTAGAAAGCTTGCAGAAGCTCTGCACATTTCTGTATCCTATTTGCTTGATGAAGATGAAACTGATACGCAAAACCAGATAGATAACGATTTGTTCATTATGGAAGCACGGGAAAAGTTTGGCTCTAAAGGTGCCAAAGAAGCACAAGATGTTTTAGGACGAGTAAATTCTCTGTTTGCCGGTGGTGATTTAGATGAAGAAGCAAAAGATGTATTTTTCCAAGCAGTCATGGCAGTTTATATGGATTCCAAGAAAAATGCACATGATAAATTCACACCTAAAAAATACAGAAAACACAAAGATAAAGAATAACTGTGCTAATTCCTCATTCACAGAGTTTCGTTTTCTGTGTTCGATTGGGAGGTGACACAAGTGAGAACGGCAACATATATTATAAATACAGTAGAAAAATTGGTTAAAAAACACCATTCTAGAGATCCTTATGAGCTTTGTAAACTACTAGGAATTAAGATTCACTACTACAACATGGAAAAGAAATTAAAAGGATTCTTTTTTTATCAATCCAGACAGAAGAATATTGTTATCGATAGTAATGTAAATGAAGTTCTTGAGCGTATTCTGGTTGCTCACGAATTAGGTCATGCAATACTGCATACAAAAATTGCAATGATGAAAGGCTTTCAAGAAATGGAAGTTCTGGACGGTGGTTCACAAGAAGAAGATGAAGCCAATCTCTTTGCGGCAGAACTTCTGCTCGAAGATGAGAAAGTTTTGGAGTGTCTTTCTGAATACTCTTTCTTTGAAACTGCCAAGATACTTTACGTACCAGCAGCCTTACTGGATTATAAATTTAGCTTACTTCGCGAAAAAGAAGAACTGGTTAATCCTATGTACATTCGGAAATCCGTCTTCTTGAAGGATGACTTAGGAGACTACGATGATATACATTACGAATGAAAAGAAGCTCAGCAGCTGATGTTTAATACATTGCTGTCTGAGCTTCTTATCATTTAAATCGGGACTATGAAAGTTTCTCCCTTTTTCTATCTCAATTAGAGATGATTACTCAAAATATTAACTTGTAGATTTTCAACGCTCTATATTTCTATATACATGTTTTGAAGTAACTTTTTAAATTCTTCTAAATCATACTGATTCAGAATTTTATTTGTCCTATGAGAAGAATAATCGACTATGTTGACATTCTTCATGTCATCATATTTTCCTATTTCTTCTGTTTTTAATGTGGTTGTTAAAATACATTGATTTCTTAATTCACCAAACAATTCTAACACACGTTTTTCTTTATCTGTAGAAAGATCTTCAGCTCTAAAAGAATCCATTATAATTGGACAATCATGACCTGTCATTTCAACAGAAGCCAACAATTTTGAAACATAGAATACTGTTTCTTCACTACCAGAAACAACTGTACCTCGCTTTGTAAAAATATCCTCGTATTCCTTTTCGCTTTCTATATCTATTTGCTTCTTTTTCTCATTCATTAAAGACATAAAGCGACCATAGAATTCTTCTCTTGCTTCTTTTGCTTCATCCGAAAAGCTTTTCCCAACTTTGAGAGCACCTTCATATTGTTCGAGTTCTTTGTCAATATCATCTATTGTTTGTTCAATATCAGCAACACTATTGTATCCCATTTTATATGCAACAATATTTTCTATTGTTATATCCTCATTATCCATCAAAGAGTTGAGTTTCTCTTGTTGCTTTTGTATTTCAAAATCAAGCTTTTTTATTTCTTCTGTAAAATCAGAAATCTTCTCATTTATAGATTCTATTATTTGCTTTCTCATCAATGGTGTCGAAATATCAAAGGAATATTTAGATTTACTTGTTCCTTTATAAGTTATATGGGTGGAATCACAATCCATGCAGCGTAATTCACCTACTTTAATATTCCTATTCAATGAATTAAGTTCTTTTAATGTTCCATTCCATAATGATTTTTCGGCAGCTAAGCGATTCCTTTTCTTCTTAATTTCGGTAATCAAATCCGTTATAGAGTCCATTTCATCAACTCGTTTATTAAACGCATCTCTATCTTTAATTTTGCTCAAATACTCTGGTGCAACCGCAACTGTCTTATAAAAATCAGACAAGCTTAATTGTTCTTTTCTTCCAGCCTTTAACTCTTTAATTTTATGTTTAATCTTTTTTATTTCTGTAGGAGTAATCTCTGATGAAAAATCACCGGAATATGAAAGCAACATATTTCTAAAATCATCTTTATGATAAAATCCACTATTAAAAATAGTCGATGTATCTTTGCCATCTTGACCCACAAAGAATAATTGAACAAACAACTCCATATCAACAATTCTTTTTTCACCCTGAAGTTGAATCATAGGCAACTGAAAAATATTGTTATTCCAAAATCTTTTCAACTCTGACATTCCTTCAAAAATTCCTAGTTTATCAGAGTATTTCAGAACAAATTCATCTCCAGACCTCACGATAATATACATTTCACTATTATGTTCAAATTCAAGATAATAAACAAAATCTTTGTAATTGAATGAATCTGGGAAAATAGGCTTATTTCCAAGTGCATAAAGCATAGATTGAATAATAATAGTTTTTCCTTTGTTATTGTTATCACTCAGTAATATATTTAGCCCTTCTGAAAAAGTATCTTCAATAAAGGCTTCTTCACTATTACCAACAGTCACCTTTCGTATAATCATTGTGATACCCCCTCCTTAATTTTGGCAATAAAATACTTTAATGAAAATGCATCAAAATCCGTACACGCATCTAACACTTCATCCGGAATCGAATCAACAATATAATCAATATTTTTATCAGGATTCTTAATAATTGATGTATAAACACTATCAAACAATGCCCAATAAGCTTGTGCAAGTGAATTGTTAAATAATGCTCTGCACATTGCACTTTGACATTGCTCTAGTAGCATTTTTCTTCTTTCCTCCGGATATTTCAAGTACACCTCCATAAACGGTTCAGGTATACCTTTTGAAAGAGGATCGGTATTTAGAATTCTTTGCAGAACTAACAATCTTATTTCGTGCGTTTTTAATTCTCTGCCATATGAAAGAACTTCATCAATCCTTTCTATTGTTACGCCCTCTACATTTGTATTTTTCAATTCTGATTGTTTATTTCTAATCTCATTAAAAATACTTATTAACTCAGAATCAGGTGGAATGATTGATGGATGATTTTTTATAATCTCTTTAATATAATCTTGCGGTAACTTATCATCAACAACAAACCAAACTACTTTTAAAAAATCATCAATATTTTTATCTGTGATATAAGAATTCTCAATATATTCTTTTTTCTCACTTTCTTCTATAAGTCCTTTTCTAACACTGATTAAAGCCTTTTCTTTAATATTAGTTGCATCAAAAAGATTTTGTGAAGAATCTATCCTAAAGGTGTCAGGAACTCCACCCATAAAGATTACATAATCAACAAATGTAAATTCACTCAAATAGTTTTTAAAAAGTGTAACTAATTCTCTGCCAATTCCTTTAGCACTTGCTGTTTTACTTGCCTTAGATTGAACATCCCATAATTTTCTACCCATTCTATCCATGCCTGTAACATCATTAAAAAAGTCCACTACAAAATAATTCATCTCAGAACTATCTTCACGGAAGTTCATAAGATAAAGCATAGCTTTAGTTTCCGCATCTGCACCGGATTTTCTTAGTTTTTCTGATGAGCAAACCGTATATGACATTATCTCATCCCTCCAATTCCACTAATTTACCTTGCACTGCTCCTGTTAATTTTTATCGGGTGTATATGTTGTATTAAACACTAAATTAGATAGCCACTTCTTAAAAGATGGGTTGTCTTGAAATTGTTTAAACAGTTCCATGTTATCTGCCATAACTGAGAAAATTACTTGCTGCAAAGCACGTTCACTTTCCATACGAGCATTTTGTTCATCAGAGTTCTTCATTGCATTTCGGTACTTCTCATCTTTAGCGACCATATCCGGAATAGCAATAATTTGTCTTCTAACATTATCCGGTTCTTTCCAATCAATGTTTCCAAACATATCGTTAAAGTCGTTCAATATCATTGAAAGATAATCCATTTCAGGATTTACAATATGTCCTGCACTGCCTGCTGGAACAGGTGCGACTTCGGCATCTTCATCTGCAAGTTTTATTGACATTGATTCCTGAGCTTCTAATCGATAGCTGTCAAGGTCAATAACATCTAATATACCTTCAGAAAAATCATCATCACGAGGTGATGGAAGCTTCGGTATAAGTAGATTCATAAAGATTGACAAACGCTCCCATTCAGCATTTCCATAAGGCAAAATTGCTCCAAGGAATCCATATGTACGGCAGAATGCTTTAGCAGAACTCTTGAATTTAATTTGATTGTCTGTTTCTAATCCTTTATAAGCTAATACACAAAAATCAAGAATTGGATCAAGCTTATCTCTTTCAGCTCCATCAAGGTACAGATTTACAAGCGATTCAACATCTTCGTCTGAATAAACTTGGTATCCTTCCATCGTAGCAATCAAATCATATAATTTATTCGGGTCTGTTTCTCCCGAAAGAAGTGTTGTTCTATAATATCTTGAGAAAGATTTTTCAATCATATCCGGACTATTTGCAAAGTCCAAAACGAATGTGTCATGCTTTTGTGGATGACATCTGTTTAATCTTGATAATGTTTGAACAGCCTTAATATCATAAAGCATTTTATCTACATACATTGTATGAAGTAGCGGTTCGTCAAATCCTGTTTGGAACATATCGGCAACAATCAGGATTCTATAAGGATCGGTCTTTAAAGTTTTTGGAATCTTTGCGTCTGGGAAACCATTTAACCCTGCTGAAGTAAGTGCAGGCTCTTGTCCCTTATATTTGTGTTCACCCGAAAATGCGACGATTGTCTTATATGGACTATGGCGAGCTTCAAGGCATTTATTTATCGCTAAGTAATACTCTATACAACGAGGAATACTTGAAGTTATAACCATAGCACGAGCTTGTCCGCCAATTTTGCCTTTTGAAATAACTTGCTCGTGGAAATGTTCTACCATCATTTCAGCCTTTTGAGCGATGGTATAGCTATCACTTTCTACAAAAGAGCGTAATTTCTTTTGAGCACGTTTCTTGTCGAACATCGGGTCATCTTGTACTGTTTTCATAAGCTTATAGTAACTCGAAATCGGTGTATAATATTTCAAAACATCAAGAATAAAACCTTCTTGAATAGCCTGTTTCATTGTATAAGAATGAAATGGTCTGTGCTGCAATTCTCCATCTTCATTGAGAATTGGGCTACCATTTTCATCTACAACTAACATACCGAAAGTTTCTAATGTTTTATTTTTAGGAGTAGCAGTAAATGCAAAATAACTTGCATTTGTCAGTAACTTTCGCCCTTCCATCATTGCGTTGATTCTATCTTCATTATCAACTTCATCACCTGTTGCAAGACCTGAAAGTGCTAAGTTCATATTGGCAGAGTTACGTCCACTCTGACCAGAATGAGCCTCGTCGATAATAACAGCAAAATGGTTTTCTTTATGGATAGCACCAATATCCGGAACAACATAAGGAAACTTTTCAACGGTAGTAATAATGATTCTCTTACCACCTTGAATTGATTTTCTTAAATCCCCAGAATGTTCTGCCCATGCTACAGTATTTGCCACTTGCATGAATTGTTTGATATTGTCTCTTATTTGCTTATCAAGTATCCTACGATCTGTAACAACAAGCACGGAGTCAACCATAGGGTGACCGTCTTTTTCAAGACCGATAAGTTGATGTGCAAGCCATGAAATAGAATTTGATTTACCTGAACCGGCACTATGTTGAATTAAATATCTTTTTCCAATTCCATTGGTTTTCACATCTTTAAGCAAGCTTTCAACTGCATCAAGCTGATGATAACGTGGGAATATCTGCTTAACAGTTTTCTTCTTGGTCTCTGGGTCTTCTTCAACTACAACCTGAGCGTAGTTTTCGATAATACAACTAAGCTTATCCTTTGTAAGAACGTCTTTCCACCAATAATCTGTCATTATTCCGTCCGGATTTGGCGGATTGCCGGCTCCATCGTTATAACCTTTATCAAAAGGCAAGAACCAGCTGTTCTTTCCATCAAGCTTTGTACAGAATTTAATTCGAGCATCATCTAACGCAAAATGCACCATACAACGCTTAAATTGGAATAATAATTCTCGTGGATCACGATCTGTTTTATATTGTTGTACTGCGTCTTCAACATCCTGTTTTGTAAGCTGGTTTTTAAGCTCAAATGTGATTACCGGAAGTCCATTAATAAAGACACACATATCAAGAGCAAGTCTTGTTGAATCGTTAGAATACATCAGCTGACGAGTAACACTGAAAATATTCTTATCATACATTTCTTTCGCCTTAACATTGTTTTCTGTCGGTGTAAGATAGAACATAATGAGATTAGCCGGGTATATTTTTACACCGTTTCTAAGAACATCAATAATGCCTCGCTTAGCAATTTCACCTTGCAAACGGTTCAAGAACTGTCTCTTTTTTACTTCAGCTTTGAATACACCTAATTTTTCTAAGGAATCCGGTTGAGTATCTTCTAAAAAACGGAACAAGCGAGTTTCATCAATAGCATAATCTCGGTTATAGTCCGCATTAGTACCTTGCTCGTAACCATTGTATTCTACAAGCCATTTTACAATTAAGGACTCAAGGCCACTTTCTCTTGTATTTGTGAATGACATAGCTTACACCTCCTCATCGTATTCTTCATCATCCGACTCATCGTTGACCGGTTCATATTCCGGAATAACTTCCTGTCTTACATCGATTTTTCCAGTTACAACATCAGAGATAAAACGATGTTTTAAATCTTGTAACATTCTCATTTGTTTTTTCAAAACAGCTAAAAGTTCATCAATATTTTTACATTTAGCATCAAGATATTTAACAATATCCTCCTGCTCTGATAAAGGTGGAACAGGAATCAGAAGGTTCGCATACTTTTCTGCGCTAATATTTTGAATTGTTGCTTGAATAAATATTTGATTTTTCCACTCTTCATAAGAAGTAGAAAGCGTATAATAATAAACAAATTTTGGTAAAATTTTTGTTTCGTCAAATCTTGCCCTAATCAAATATCCAGCAAATACAGCTCTACCATATTTTTTTAAGTATAAAAACTCTTACCTACAGTCGCTCCACTACGCGCAAGCAAAATATTTCCATCTTGCAATATATAACCATTTGCAGTTTCTTCTGTTAAAGAGAGCTTACCATCATTTTTTAATTCACCATCTAAAGTGATGTCTGTAATTCTTATATATCTTGGCAACTGCTCATCAAATGGAATTCCACTTTCATTAGCGCCATATTGCAACTTTTCCTTAAGCAGTCTCTTTAAAGGAATTATTTCATAATTGGATTTAATCTCACCAATCCAATCGATTTTTGATGACTTCTTGGTTGCTTCTTTAGATACACCACAAGTAACAACATCTTTTATCAATGTTTTTTTTAAGTCGTACAATTTTTTTAATTCTTTTCTCTTTGTACCAATTAGCTTATTGATGTCAGAAACTTTCCAATTCAAATATTTCACTATTTGATCTTGCTCATCTCTCGGAGGTACAGGAAGCAACACATTTCCTAGATAATCCATAGAGATACGCATTCTTACAGAGGTTAAAGTTCCTTCATCACTCTCATGCATCAGAATACCTTTACCCAATCCTACAAGACTTCTTTGAAAAGGCATCAATCTAAAGATGTGATGGTAATACCAAACATTTTCATCATTATGAGGATATAGCGCATAATAAACTGGGCTAATGGCACCAAAATATCTCGAAACGCCAGCTGCACCGGATACTACATTCATGCAATTGACAAGCAAATCGTTCTCATGAGCGATATTATACTGTGTCATATCACTCTTTGGTTTATTTCCTCCTGTGCCTTCTTTTTCAGCATAAGGAACAACGCCTTGTTTTGCAGTTAATGATAATATATTCTCCGTTACAACTGGATTGTTCTTTTCTTTACGCATAGCAAAGATTGCTTTTAATCGTTTCATTTGCCAATGTGCAGGAATTTTCTTGACCCACTTTTCATCTACATCAACATAGGTTTCATAAACATTACTCATTTATTAAACCTCCCACTATATCCGAAAGCATTCCATCCGCTTCAGCTTCAAGTGCATGAAGGCTATCAACAATTTCTTTCATACTCTTAATTCCAGGTGCTTTGTAGAAATATTTTGTAAAACTAACTTCATATCCAACTGCGGTTTTATTCTCATCTATCCAAGCATCAGGGGCATATGAGTATACTTCATTTTTCATAAACTGCTCGATTCCACCTTCATACGTAAAAGCAATCAACTCAGTATCTCTTAAATTCGTATCTGCTTCTCCCGTAATGGCTACTGCAGTAGAGTCTGTTTCAGTTATAAACGGTCTGATTTTCTTAAGTGCAGCAGCTTTTAATTTTGTTGCTTTTGCAAATGCTGTCCAATCATCTAATGGTGCAGTTTCTGCCGCTTTCAAAACAGCTGCCTTTACAGATGTAAGCTCGTCTGCCTTTTTGAACACATCATCAGGAATATTTCTATCAGGAAAAACTCTTAATCGAAGAGGTCTTTCAACTGTCACATTCCAATATGCAAAATCCTGATTGTCAAAAATCATACTAACTTCACTCTGTTCCATATCCATGAATATACGCATAATTTCACTACGAATTTCTGGTGTGAATTCAACATTCTTTTTGCCCATATTCTTAAGTAATGGAGATTTCATTTTGCTTGCATCTATAAGCTGAATTTTTCCTACTCTTCTTTTTTCTTTTCTATTTGAAAGAACCCAAACAAACGTTCCAATTCCAGTATTGTAGAACATATTATCTGGCAAAGCGATGATAGCTTCTACAAGGTCATTCTCAATAAGATATCTTCTCGCATTACTTTCGCCACTACCAGCATCACCTGAAAATAGCGAAGAACCATTGTGTACTTCTGCAATTCTGCTTCCAAGTGGTGTATCATGTTTCATCTTTGCTACGTTATTTAAAAGGAATAAAAGTTGACCATCGCTGATTTTCGGAAGCATCTGAAGTTGTGTACCATCTTCCATGTATGCGTTAAATCTGCTATCAAGAATATCTTTTTTTCCACCCATCTTTTCAGCATCAACTTTCCAACTTTTTCCGTAGGGAGGATTCGACAACATGAAATCAAATTGGCGAGTTGCGTTACCATCTGCAGATAAAGTAGATCCATAAGAGATATGCTTCGCTTGTTCTCCATCACCTTTAAGAAGCATATCTGCCTTACAAATTGCATAAGTTTCCGGTTGAATCTCTTGTCCAAAAAGATGAATGGAAACATTTTTATCGTTTTCTTTTGCTAAATCGAGCAATCTGTTTTGAGCCACAGTGAGCATACCACCTGTACCGCAAGCTCCGTCATAGCATGAATAAGTTGCGTCTTTAATCTTATCTTTAATTGGAACGAAAATTAAATCTGCCATAATCTCAACAACATCTCTTGGAGTCCAGTGTTCACCAGCTTCTTCGTTATTTTCTTCGTTGAACTTACGAATAAGTTCTTCAAAAACTGTACCCATACCATGATTGTCAAGTGCAGGAAGTTTCACTGTTTGCTTAGTATCATCTGTATAAATACATTTAGGACTTAAGTTGATTGATGGAGAAACAAATTTTTCAATAACTGCACCTAAAATATCTGCGTCAATCATTGTATCAATCTGATTTTTAAATTTGAACTTTTCCAAAATTTCTTGAACATTCGGAGAGAATCCATCCAAGTAGGCTTCAAAGTCTGCTTTTAAAGTTTGCTTTTTAGCTCTGCTTGTTAAATCTTTCAACAAGAATGGTGAGGCATTACAAAAAGCTTGACCTGCTGCATTGCATAACGCTGGCCATTGATTTGTAATTCCAGCTTCATCCATTTTATTTTTCATTTCTAAAACTGCCGGTTTTGAATCTTCAAGCATTGCGTCCAAACGACGAATAACTGTCATAGGAAGAATGACATCTCTATATTTACCTCTGACATAAACATCTCTTAAGCAGTCGTCTGCAATACCCCATATAAAACTTACGATTGAATTTTGTAATTGGTTATACATTTTATCATTCTCCTTCAGAAATAATTTCTACAATATCTTCTATTTGACAATCTAAAGCCTTGCAAATTTTGACCAAGGTATCAGTATTAACATTATCACCACGATTTAATTTACTAAGTGTGTACGAACTAATATTGGCTTTTTCCGCTAAATCTTTTTTCTTCATATCTCGATCTATAAGAAGTTTCCAAAGTTTTTTATAACTCACCGACATATAAAAGCCACCTTTCTAACATTTTCATGTTCTTACTATAATCCAGTTTACATTATAATCTAAAATGCTACAAATTTCAACATAATACTTAGTGATACCAAAGTTTTTACTCGTTATTTTCAGAATAGACTTCTGCTTCAATAATTTTTCGTAAAAATACTATAAATTCCTATCTTTTACCTATCTTCACAAACTGGCAAGCAGTGTAAACCAATAGTGGTTCACTATTTTTTCAACTTTCCGCTTACGCAGAAACTTTCAAAATTGCTTGTTAGGGAATACCCCAATCCCCTTGAAACACCAACTTTCAGTCGGCGGCTACGCATTCATTCTGAACGCTTTTACTTTTCTACAAAAAGAAATTTGGCAGGACTCACGCTAATGAATCCCGCCATTTTTTATCGAGAAGTTCTTTCTCTTTCTTCTGTTTTTTCTTCGTCTGACAAGAACCTTTCCACATTTTTCTTTGCTTTCATAAGCTCTTGCATTTCATTTTTCAGATTATGATATTGTGAATACATCTGCTTTTTCTCATTCATCAGTTCATAGTATTCTTTATTTAAGTCTTTTGTTGTTGGCAGCTTCTGTAATCCAAATTCATCAAAAGCTTTCTTAGCTGCTTTATGAAGCGTAATCTGTTCTCGGTGTTTCTCAAAAAAATCTTTACTGTATCCGGACTTCCTGTACTGAATATAAGCTTCTCTTGTATCGTGGTAATTGAAAATATGCTTTTTAAGTGCGAGTAGTTCTGCCATACGAGTTTCTTTTTCTTTAATGCCTGATGATAGAATATTAAATTTTTCTGTAGCTTCATCTGATTTCATTTTTAAATCTTCCATACTTTCGATTTTGTTATCTCTTAAAAATAGTAAAGTCTTTGACATGGACTTCAAGTTAAAATTCGTTGCCCATCGCTCATAGCCTTTACCTTTTCCAATAATCTTCTGTTCAATATCAATAAGCAAATTAAGTTTTTGTTTCTTTGGAAGTTCTTTTGTTTTTGCTTTTGCGCCGGCAATTACATCACGAATTTCTTCTTCTGAATATCCCTCACCAAGTGAACGCAAACGAATAAATCTCTGCTGCCCTTTAGTACGAAAAGCTATATGCTTTCCTCGTTTCACTTCAAATCCTACATCTTCCATAAGCAAAAGAAACCGATTAAAATCTTTAGGCTTCTTATCTAAAGCTTCATCAATGGCAATACGAATACCATCTCGGAAAGTATCTTTTTTCTCATACTTTGGTTGCTGTTGTCTTTCTTTTTTTGATTTTCTCTCAATAACAGATAAACCATTTTCTAAGCAAATCAAATCACTAAGTCTTTGAATTGCAAGACCAGAAAACCAAAAATTATTGAATTTTTTTGAAGCGTCCAGCATTGTGGAGTTGAAAATAATGTGATTATGGATATGTGGTTTATCAGTATGAGTATCAACAATAAAAGCGTGTTTACCTTTTGTAAATCGCATACCAAGTTCATAGCCTAATCTATTTGCTTCTTCCGGTGTAACTTCGCCCGGCTTAAAGGATTGGCGAATCATATAAGCAATCACATCATTTTTTTGCTGTCTACCTGTAGACTGCTGATATGCTCTTTTTGTCAAAAGAAATTCTTCAAGAACTGTTTTCGGATCACATTCATAACTACTGATATAATTTCCGTTTTCGGTTTTCTCAGGATTATGAGCATAATCAATTCTATCTTCGAGCGTCTTTGCTAATGTTTTACCTTTATTTATGTGTAGTGCAATTAGTTTTGTAGCTGCCATCGCTTCACCTCCATCATTTTAGGCAAAAGAAAAAAGCCGTTCATCACAGCTTTCTTCAAAATCATATCTATTCTATTTTTAACTTCTTACAAATCCTTTTAGATTGTCGTTTGCTGATTCAAGGAAAATCAGTATCCACACTGCACCAAACAGCGATAAAACACAAAGTATCAATAATGTTCCAAGTATCAAAAGTTGGCTCCAAAATCCTTTTATAATCACGAAAATGCAACAGCCAATAAGGACCAGCATAAACGGTCCGAGTACATAGGTAGATAAATTCACCAACACTTTTACAATCAATGTAAGCACATATACAATCGCTATCAATATATACGCTATCAGTTTAAATGGTAATTTAATAAGTTTCATCGTTCATGCCTCCTTGTCTTTTTCTAATTACATTTTAAAGTATCTGTAT
>JAHHTN010000037.1 GCA_020024645.1 Faecalimonas sp. | reverse complement strand
GGCGACCCGATAGGATATGCAGACCTAAGCAGTAGTTACTGGCAACAGCACTTAATCGGTGCAGGACGAGTAAAACAATAGAAAGGACTTGAAAAATATGTTTAAGAAGAATAAGAAACAGACAGAAACTATCAAAGAACCAAAAGAAAAAAAGGTGCGTACTGTCAAGGTAGGCACACATAAGAAAACCGTGATTGCGTTGTGGGTGGTGCTTATCGCAAGCGTGAGCTTTGGGGTGTATAAGAATTTTACGGCTATCGACCAGCACACCACCCATGAAAAAGAAATCATTGAGCTTCGCTTGCAGGACACCAACGGGATAGAAAATTTCGTGAAGAACTTTGCGAAGTCCTATTACACATGGAATAACAGCAAAGAAGCGATTGAAGCAAGGACGCAGGCAATCAGCGGTTATCTGACAAAAGAATTGCAGGACTTGAATGTTGATACCATTAGAACCGATATACCAACCAGCTCCACAGTTACAGATGTGATTGTGTGGCATATCGAGCAGTCGGGAACGGACACTTTTTCTGCTACCTACGAAGTAGATCAGCAGATAAAAGAGGGAGAACAGACAAGCAATGTGAAAGCAACCTATACCGTAAAAGTCCATGTGGACGCTGACGGGGATATGGTAATCGTTCAGAACCCTACTCTTGCACCAGCAATCGAGAAATCGGACTATGAGCCTAAGACACCAGAAGCAAACGCAAGTGTAGACGCTGATACCGTAAACGACGCTACCGCATTTCTGGAAACATTCTTTAAGCTCTATCCAACAGCCACAGAAAAAGAGCTTGCTTACTATGTATCGGGAAATGTGCTTGAACCTATCGGCAGGGACTACCTTTATTCAGAATTGGTAAACCCTATCTTTACAAAGGACGGGGATAATGTGAAAGTCAAAGTAGCTGTGAAATTCCTTGATAATCAGACAAAGGCGACGCAGGTATCGCAATATGAGCTTGTACTACATAAGGATAGCAACTGGAAGATTGCAGGATAAATGATATAGCGTGCATTTCTTAAATGAGATTTGCACGCTGTATTTTTTGACAAGTAAACTATGTAAAATAATTGACAATAAAACTTGGCTATGATATATTATGAATGTAAATAAAACTTGGCAAAAAAAGAGGTGCTTTTATGAATAAAGAGGAAGTTTTAGAAAAGGCAAAATTAGAAAATTTTTTAGGCGATGAACGAGAGAAAGAAATACGTACAAAAAGGGATGCATTTTCACTTTGGGGATTGATTATTTTAGGTTGCACTATAATGATAATAAAATTGATTAAAGTGCAATCCCCAGCAGATATAATATCCCTATTTACTTGCACATCAGGTTTAGCATTTGTTTATGAGGGTATCAAACTGAAAAAGAAATTTAGTCTTTTTTGTGGCGGTATTCTATTAGTATTTTCTGCATACTGCTTTTATAAATTTTGTGTGGGGTTATTTTAATGAATGATAAACTGGTGTTAAAAAACAATCTCAAAAAAGTGCGAACAGAAAAAAAACTATCGCAATCAGCTTTAGCAGAAATGGTTGGTGTATCTAGGAATACGATTAGTTCCATTGAAACGGGACAATTCAATCCTACTGCTAAACTTGCACTTATTTTGTGTATTGCACTTGATAAAAAATTTGAGGAACTATTTTATTTTTAGGAGTGATACCATGTTAGGACTTAAAAAACGTGACATAAAAAAAGCATTGAAAGCTGGTGCAAAAGCTGGCGGTGTATCATTGGCTGATGTTCGGGCGGATATTGAAGCAACGATTGATGAAGCTATGAACAGTAACGACCCAGAAGTGCAGGCAAATTTTAAAAAGTATTTTGGAAATAAACGCCCTACACCAGAAGAATATATTTACAAGATTACCAAAAAGACAAAAGTGTAATACAAAACAAGTGCTGTAAGGGGGATTGTATTATGGAACATTTTAAGCGAAATTCTATACAATCATACACTACCTAATAGCATTTTACTAAAAACTAAATATTTTATAGCTCTAATAGCTCGTATAAAACTATATGTTTTGTGCGGGCTTTTTTCATGCCTAAAAAAATTTTTAAAATTTTTTCGGTTTCAACTTAACAAATCACACCTGCCGTTCCCTATATGGTGTGGAAAGAGGGATAACCACTTTTCACGTCGTAACGGAAAGGGGGTGAGATTGATGAAACCGTCTGACTTCCAGAAAACAGTTCAATGCCGTTTTGAAAGTTGTTTGAAAAAAGTTGTCCGTCATGTTGTTAAAGACTATCAGAAGAAATTAAAACGACGACAAAAGGAAGAAACACTCTTTTGTGAACTTCCAGAAATCGTTGTAGAAAATCTGGCTGTCTGGGACGACTATGATACGGACTATACGATTTTCAATGTATGCGGTAATGATATTCGTGTCTATGATGATGAATTGGCAGAAGCCTTGAAACAGTTGTCCGAGCGTAACCGTGAAACTTTGCTAATGTATTACTTCTTGGAAATGAACAACGAAGAAATTGCAAAAAAGCAGAATATTTCCAGAAGCGGTGTATTCCAAAATCGACATAATTCATTGGCACTTATGAAAAAATTACTAAAGGAGAAACAGTAAAATGAAGCAAACATTTAAGAAGCCGTCCTACTATTTGCTTTCACAAGCAATGGACGGGGACGAAAAAGCGATTGAAAAGATACTGGCATTTTATGATCCGTACATATCAAAGTGCTGTTTGCGTCCACTCTATGATGAATACGGCAATGTCTATATTGTTGTAGATATGGAGTTGAAGGGACTAATCAGAGAAGCACTTATCAAAATGATTTTAGGGTTTGATATTGCCTTAGAAATCGAAGAAGAATAACAAGCAGTAACCGCAGAGCATGATTTGTTCAATCCCCTCTTTCCTGCTCTGCCCCTGCTTTTACATGAAAGCAACACGCTTTCGCCACAGCTCTTTGACAACTGAATAAAGCAGACAGATACGTTTGTGAGATAGCGAGCCATGGGGACTGTACGCCACGACCTTTTCAAAAGAAAGCGAGCGACCCACGCAGTGATCCGAGAGCGACTGTTGGAAAAGTCATTTTGCCACGACCTATTCTCACAGAATAATGATACGTCCGCATGGTGCGGTTCTGCCCACAGGAATGGGAATAGTTGAGATACTAACGGAGCTTTCCAAAGCCGTCTGTCTGCTTCTGTAACATTGTGAAAAATACGCATATTGGATAAGCCTATGTGCGTATGTTGAGAATAGATAGCTGACTAAGGGGGCTGATAACTTGGCTAAAAAAGAACCTGCACAATATATCGTAGAACGAGAATTTTTAGGTAAATTTTCCGTAGAGGAATTGCTTGTCCGTATCGTGAAATCTCATGTAAAAAAAGGACTATCAAGAGGGTAAAACCCTTGAAAACAATGGAAAGAAGCCGTACTTTATGGTATAATATTATCATAGGTACGGCAGTTGAATAGGTGGAAAAATGATTTATCAAAAAGGTTCAAACTTATTTAACGTGGCTATTTATATCAGATTATCACGAGAGGACGGAGATAAGGAAGAAAGCGATAGTGTAGGAAATCAGAGAAAACTTTTAACAGAATATGTGAACAAGCATGATGACTTTATCCTATATGATGTTTATATTGATGACGGTTTTACGGGAACGAATTTTAATAGACCAGACTTTCATAGAATGATTGCTGACATTGAGGATAACAAAGTAAATTGCGTTGTTGTAAAAGACCTTTCCCGTTTCGGACGAGATTACATTGATACGGGGCGATACTTGGAAAGAATATTTCCAGAGCTTAATGTTCGTTTTATTTCTGTAACAGATAATATTGATAGTATGAAGCAGGCATACGATATGTTACTTCCTATTAAAAATATATTCAACGAACAGTATGCCAGAGATATTTCTAATAAAATTCAAGCGACTGTAAAATCAAAGCAGAAAGCAGGAGAATTTATCGGAGCTTTTACAAGTTATGGTTATAAGAAATCTCCTGCAAATAAAAATAAACTTGTGATTGATGAATATGCGTCCGAAGTTGTAAAACGGGTATTCAGTATGTACGCACAAGGGATAGGAAAACAGAGCATTGCAAAAATATTAAATGCAGAAGGTATCCTTTGCCCGTCGGAATATAAAAAGCTCAACGGCGAAAATTACAAAAATTGTAACCGTTTAGAGAAAACTTCTTATTGGACGTATTCCACGATTAAAGTGATGTTACAAAATGAGCTTTATATTGGAAACATGGTACAAGGAAAGAAACATCAACGTATGAGAAGCAAACAGCGTCCAGTTGAGAAAGAAAACTGGATAAGGGTTGAAAATACACATGAACCGATTATAGACCGTCAACTGTGGGATAAGGTACAAAAATTGCTGACGAAAAAGCATAGGGATATTGATTTAGAAACAAATAAAAATATCTTTGCAGGTTTTATCAAGTGTGGCGATTGTGGTCGGGCAATGATGAAAAATTTCTGGCGACGTGCTGACGGAAGTAAGTCCTATTCATTCTATTGTGGAACTTACAAAAGAAGCGGAAAAGATTATTGCACTCCGCACACGCTCCCATTTCAAGTATTGAATGATATTGTGCTGGGAGATTTAAAGCAGATTATCCGCAATGTAGAGAACTTGCAGGAACTTGTAAAATCACAATCTTTCACAGCAACAAAAATCAGAAAATCAACAGACATAGAACTGACAAAGTTAAAAGCAGAACTTGAAAGAGTGAAGAAGCTGAAAAAGTCAATTTATGAAGATTACAAAGACGAACTGATTTCTAAAGAAGAATTTCTTTCTTATCGAGAGGACTATCAACAAAAAGAAACGCTTTACTCCAAACAGATTGAAACGCTGGAAGCAAAGAAAAAGGAAAGTGTAACAGAAGATGTTTTTGAAACACCGTGGTTAAGGCGGTTGTTGGAACTGAAAGACATTGAAGAATTAGACAGAGATATTATAGTGGAAATGATAGACCAGATAACAGTTTATGAAAACCACAAACTTAAAATCTCATACAACTTCGGAAATGAACTGGAACATTTATTTTCAAGCGTTTACTGTGAGGACTTGGAGAAAAAGGCTATCTAATCTCAATACATTTCTAACTCCCCATATATATTGGGGAATACATATCACAATTTGCGTAAACTACAATCAGCACATGGGTGTTCTGATCCGGGTAAAATAGGAGTTAATGGAAAAAAGGAAAAAGATATTAATTTAAGTATTGCAAAAAAAGTAGAAGAGAAATTAAAAAAGAAGAAAATTGCGGTTAAGATGACAAGAAGAGAAGATAAGGGACTTGCTGATACAAAAGTAGCTGACATGAAAGAAAGAGTAAAGCTGATTAATAGAACAAAACCAGAACTTGCAGTTAGCATTCATCAAAATAGTTATACGCAAGAGGAGATAAGGGGGGCACAGGTTTTTTATTTTACAAATTCTAAAGAAGGAAAAGAGGCTGCAGAGATCATGCAAGAAATGTTCCGATTATTTGACAAAAAAAATAAGAGAGTATGCAAAGGAAATAATACATATTATATGCTGAAAAAAACAGAAGTTCCTACAATTATTGTAGAATGTGGATTTTTGAGTAATTGGGAGGAAGCAAAGAAACTTTCAAAAAAGGAATATCAGGAAAAAGTAGCACAAGTTATATGTGATGGCATTATACATATTTTACAAAAACAAGAGGAATAGGACTAGTGGGTTTTTTTTTCGTCATAATAATGGTATAATAAAACTTATGGAAACAATAATAAGAAAAGTAGATAAAAACCAAATAGAGAAAGAAGTTATAGAGCAGGCTGGCAGAATTATACGAGAAGGGGGATTAGTTGCGTTTCCAACGGAAACAGTATATGGGCTTGGTGCGAATGCACTTGATGAGGAAGCGGCAAAGAAAACATATGAGGCGAAAGGTAGACCTTCAGATAATCCGTTGATTATTCATATTGCTGCTCTTGGCGATTTGAACAGAATTGTGCAGAATATTTCTAAAAAGGCAATGGATTTAGCTGAAGCATTTTGGCCAGGACCACTTACCATGATTTTTGAAAAATCAGATATTGTACCGTATGGAACAACAGGAGGATTAGATACAGTTGCCGCTCGTATGCCAGATGATAATATTGCTAGAGAATTAATTTTAGAAGGAGGCGGATATATTTCTGCACCAAGCGCTAACACCTCAGGGCGTCCAAGTCCGACAACGGCAAAACATGTTGAGGAAGATATGAATGGACGAATTGATATGATTTTAGACGGAGGAAGTGTAGATATCGGTGTAGAGTCAACTATTGTAGACATGACAATAGAACCTCCAATGATTTTAAGACCAGGAGCAATTACGGAGAAAATGATTGAAGAAGTCATCGGAGAAGTTCAGATAGATAAGACACTTCTTGGTGAAGAAACAGATGAGGCACCAAAAGCACCAGGGATGAAGTATCGTCATTATGCACCGAAAGCACAGTTAAAAATTGTGCAGGGAACACTGAAAGATGAAGTGAATGCAATCAAACAACTTGCTTATGAAAAGAGTAAGAAGGGAAAAAAGGTGGGTATTATTGCCAGTACAGAGACAGTATCTCGATATACTACAGGTGTTATTAAGACGATAGGAACAAGAGAAAATCAAAGCTCTATTGCCAAGAATCTCTATAAAGTGTTGAGAGAGTTTGATGACGAAAATGTAGATTGTATTTATAGTGAGTCTTTTTCGGTTGATGGAATCGGAAGTGCGATTATGAATCGTTTAGAGAAAGCAGCAGGTCATCAGATTATTGATGCCCATGAGATTGCATCTAAGCAAAAATTTAGAAGGGTTGTTTTTGTTAGCAAAAGTGACAATAGCAGGGGACCTATGGCGGCAGAGTTATTGCGAAATCAAGATTTGATTCAAGAATACGAGATAGAATCAAGAGGAATGATTGTTTTATTTCCAGAGCCAGCGAATCAGAAAGCAGAAGCAATTATGAAAAGTCATCAGATGACACTTGAAGGTCATGAGACAGTTGCTTTTAGCGAAGCTGACTTAGATGAGGATACCCTTGTTTTAACTCTTGAGGAAAATCAGAAATGGAAAATCGTTACTGATTATGAATATGTGAAACATGTTTATACATTGAGTGAATATGTGGAGATTGATAAAGAAGTTCCATCAGCCTATGGACAGCCATTGGTGGAATATGGAAAGTCTTTTGAAATATTGAAAGAAATGATAAAAAAACTTGCAGAAAAATTAAATGAAGAAGTAAAGAAATAAGAAAGTGAGAAAAAAGATGGCAAAAGTACATGTAATGGAGCATCCGTTGATTCGTCATAAAATTAGTTATATCAGAAGAGAAGATTTAGGTTCAAAAGACTTTAGAGAGATGATTAGTGAGATTGCAATGTTAATCTGCTATGAGGCAACAAGAGATTTGAAATTACAAGATGTAACAATTCAGACTCCAATTTGTGAAACAGTTGAAAAAGAACTTGCAGGGAAAAAATTGGCAGTTGTGCCTATTTTAAGAGCAGGACTTGGTATGGTAGAAG
Organism: Faecalimonas sp.; assembly: GCA_020024645.1. Taxonomy (GTDB): domain Bacteria; phylum Bacillota; class Clostridia; order Lachnospirales; family Lachnospiraceae; genus Faecalimonas. Next base: position 9,635 of record JAHHTN010000037.1, on the reverse strand, counting down.
GAATGTTAGCAATGATCCCAGCAGCAAAAGTCGGTCATATTGGTTTGTATCGTGATCCAGATACATTAGAACCAGTGGAATACTATTGTAAATTACCAGCAGATTGTGAAGAGAGAGATGTATTTGTTGTTGACCCAATGTTAGCAACAGGTGGCTCAAGTGTAGCAGCAATTCAGATGTTAAAAGATAAAGGAGTAAAAAATATTCGTTTCTTATGTATTATTGCGGCACCTGAAGGGGTGGAACGTATGAAGAAAGCACATCCAGATGTAGATATTTATATTGGAGCTTTAGATAAGAAATTAAATGAGCATGGATATATTGTACCAGGACTAGGCGATGCAGGAGATCGTATATTCGGTACAAAATAGTACAGAAGGTGGAAACATGAGCGAAAAAAGAAGAGATTATATTTCATGGGATGAATATTTCATGGGAGTTGCGATGTTGTCAGGATTGCGTTCGAAAGATCCAAGTACGCAAGTAGGATGTTGCATTGTAAGTCAGGATAACAAGATTCTTTCGATGGGTTATAATGGATTACCGAAAGGGTGTTCAGATGATGAATTTCCATGGAAAAGAGATGGGGAGGAGCCACTAGAAACAAAATATGTATATACAGTACATAGCGAGTTGAATGCTATTTTGAATTATAGCGGTGGAAGCCTTGCAGGAGCAAAATTGTATGTCTCTCTTTTTCCATGTAATGAATGTGCAAAAGCGATTATTCAAGCGGGAATTAAAGAAATTGTCTATGATAGTGATAAATATGCAGATACACCATCGGTCATTGCGTCGAAGAGAATGATGGATTGTGCAGGAGTTCGTTATCACCAATATCATCGTACAGGAAGAAAATTAGAGATAGAGTTATAAAGTAGAACAGAATGTGCGATTTGCACATTCTGTTTTTTAAACTATTTTTTTTGCTTGTTTTAAAAGAAAATGATAGCGTTTTAATGCAGCATTACTTTCAAAAATATAACAGTCGATTAAATCGGGATCGAGTACATTTTGGAAATTTTCGTAAGCGTTGTCCATATCAGATTTTACTTTTTCAATTTCTTTTAGTAATACAGCATCTTGTATAGGAGAGCTTGTTTGTTTAGTATAAACAACTTTTTCTTTTCGATTTTTTGGAAATAGTTTCATATAACCCTCTCTTTCCCATGATAACTTATTGTTCCTAATTCTAGTATAGTCACAAGAGAGGGGGTTCATACACGGATAAAAAAATATCTGTATTTAATAAAAAGAGGAATGAAATGCTAAAACTTTGTATAGATATAAAGTAAGGGGGAGTGACAAATGGGAAAAAAACAATCTATTTTTTTGATTGATTTTATTGTTCGAATAATAATAGGTATTGGACTTATTTTTTTTATTAATCAGTATCTTTCTTATAAACAAATAGAAATTGCAGTGGGAATTAATCCGTTATCTGCTTTTGTATCGGGCGTTTTAGGAATACCGGGTGTAGCTTTGCTTTATAGTATATTAGTGTATCGAATTTTGTAAGATTTTTACAAAGTTTTACAAAGTTGTTTTTAACTATGGACAAGAGAGAAAAATAGATTTATAATACAACTCATAAATCACATAGATTCTAATATAGTCAGTCCATTCGGACAAGAAATCCAACAAGAAAATTGAATATATTAAGGAGGAACTTGTGGAGAGAAGTTGTTTTGTAATTTGCGACAGTGAGGTCGTTTATGCGAAGAAACTATCATTTATTTTGGGAAAGAAAATTAATTTTCCAGTATATGTTTGTTCTTTGCCAGAGCAGATTGAAGAAATAGAGAAAGTATTTCCAATTGAAATATTGCTTCTAGAAGAAAAGTGCTATGGAAACGTACGGAGCAATATAGCAAAAAGAATAATTTATTTGACACAGACAAGAGATAACATAGAGGAAGAGGATAGAATTTATAAATATCAGTCAGCAGATCAGATACTTTCAGATTTACTTAATATTTATATGGGAGAGGAGGATAAGGAACTTCTTAAACAAAGTAGATATAGGGAAAGTACAATCATAGGAATATATTCGCCTGTTCATCGAGTAGGAAAAACGTCATTTGCTATCGCTCTTGGAAAAGCATTTGCGAAAGAGGAAAGAGTGTTGTATTTGAACTTGGAGGAATATTCTGGTTGGGAAGATAGATTATGTATCAAATCTTCGCAGACACTTGCTGATTTGCTTTATTATGTAAGGCAAGAGAATAGTAAAATTCGTACAAAAATAAGTATGGTTGCAGGGCGAATGGAACAATTGGAATATATAGCACCGATGAAAGTAAGTGAAGATTTGAAGGCTGTTACATATGAGGAGTGGCAAACATTATTTAAACAATTGCTACAGTTACGAGTGTATAGGAAAATCATTATTGATTTTGGGGAATGTGTGCAAGGGCTGTGGAAATTATTGGAAATGTGTCAGAAGATTTATATGCCTATTATTCGGCAGCAAGAGTCGTTGGCAAAGGTGAATCAATTTGAAAAAAATGCAGATATTCTTGGATATAAAGACGTGTTGGACAAGATTGTACAGTTGGAAATAACCGAAAATTTAGAAAACTATGTGAGAGATTTATTAAAGAAGGAGGGAAGACAATGTGATTCAAGCAGAGCAGTTTCATGGGAAGATATTGGAAAGGATTGATTTATCCGAAGAGATAGATGATGAAGAATTGACAGAAGTAATCTATCAAGTTTTGGGAGAGTATGGAGAAAAACAATACCTTTCATTACAGGATAAAGTAGAAATTGGACAAGAATTGTTCAATGCTTTTCGAAAACTAGATATTTTGCAAAACTTAATTGAAGATGAAACAATTACGGAGATTATGATTAATGGAAATCAAAATATCTTCATTGAAAGAGATGGGAAAATTATTCTTAGTGATAAACGATTTCTTTCAAAGAAAAAATTAGAAGACGTTATTCAGCAAATTGTTGCAGAAACGAATCGTATTGTAAATGAAGCTACCCCGATTGTAGATACAAGACTTTCTGATGGTTCAAGAGTCAATGTGGTTTTATATCCAATTGCGTTAAATGGTCCAATTGTTACTATTCGTAAATTTCCGAAAGAAAGTATTACACTAGAAAAGTTGCAACAATGGGGAACTATAAGTCAGGAAATCATTTCATTTTTACAAATCTTAATTAAATCAAAATATAACATTTTTATTAGTGGTGGAACGGGGACAGGTAAAACCACATTTCTAAATGCATTATCGCAATATATACCAAAAGACGAAAGAGTTGTTACAATTGAAGACAATGCCGAATTGCAGATCAAAGAACTTCCAAATCTCGTGAGCTTAGAGGCAAGAATGGCCAATGTAGAAGGAACAGGAGAAATTAGTATTCGAGACCTAATTAAAACAGCACTGCGAATGCGGCCAGATAGAATTATTGTAGGGGAAGTTAGAGGTGCAGAAGTAATTGATATGCTTCAAGCAATGAATACAGGACACGATGGTTCTCTTAGTACTGGACATGCAAATAGCTCAAAAGATATGATAACAAGATTAGAGACTATGGTACTTATGGGAATGGATTTACCTTTGCAAGCAATTCAAAGACAAATTGCATCTGGAGTAGATATATTAATTCATCTTGGACGATTTCGAGATAAAAGTAGAAAATTGATTTCCATAGAAGAAATCACAGGCTGTAACAGTGAAGGGGTTCAATTAAATATGCTTTATCAATTTCAAGAAACAGAAAAAAGAGAACAAAGAGTGGAGGGGGAATGGGTAAAAATCAATGAGATGGAAAATAGAGGAAAACTATTGGCAGCGGGATATACGAAGACGGGATAAGATTTTGGCAATATTGAAAGGTATTAGTGGGATTGGGATTTTAGCATATTTGTTTTATCATTCATGGATAGGTTATATTGTTTTGTTTCCACTTATATTTTTTTACTATCGGACATGGAAAAAAGATTATGCAGATAAAAGAAAAGAAAATTTTCAAAAACAGTTTAAGGAAGCGTTGCAATCATTACGAACTGTATTAAATGTAGGATATTCCATTGAAAATGCGGTGAGAGAAGTACAAAAAGAAATGGCTACGTTATATGGAAAAGAGGCATTCATTACAAAGGAGTTTTCTTATCTTATTAGACAGTTGGAAATGAATATTCCAGTAGAACAGGCCTGGAAAACATTTGCAGACAGGGTAGAGGTCAATGAGGTGACAAATTTTGTTACGATACTTTCTACGATTAAACGAAGTGGTGGAGATATGATTGCTGTTCTGAAGCAAACTATTGAAACTATTTGTATGAAAATAGAAGTACAACAAGAAATATACACGCTCATTGTGGCAAAGCAAATGGAATTTAAAATCATGGCAGTAATACCGATGGGAATTATTGTTTATTTGAAGATGAGTTTTCCGGAGTTTTTGTCTACTCTTTATGGAAGTATAGTTGGAAAAATCGTGATGACGGTTTGTTTGATAGTATATTTTGTAGCGTATCAATGGGGAAGAAAAATATTGGAAATCGAGGTGTAGTGTGGGAAGAAAAACAAAGAAGAAAATGTTTTTGGTAGGTGGACTAACCCTTGTTTTTACTGTTATTTGTTTGATTTTGGAAATAAATAGTTTGTATGTAAGTAGTGTGGAGAGAAATGGACAGGGAAGAGGGGAAAAGCAGGAACGTTATAAGGTGACAGTAGAAAACGTACTGAAAAAGGAACCGATGGAAATTGAGGTCGGAGAGGAAGAATATACTGTTTCTGAAGTTCGAAAAGTTTTTAAACAAACAATGGATAAATTAGAAAGAATTGTTTTGGCAAAGAATAAAAGTGCAGATCGTGTGGAAACGGATTTAAACTTTATTACAAAGATGCCAGATTCTCCAATTGAAATTGTTTGGGAGACAGATAAAAACAAAATTATAAATGCACAAGGTGAAATTCAGGAAAAAAATCTTTCTTCAAAAGGAGAAAAAGTAGAAATAAGAGGATGTCTTTCTTATGGGGAGGAAGAGTGCATATACATAATGAATGTGATGGTTTATCCAAAAACTTTGAGTAAAAAAGAACAGGTATTAAAGGAAATTCAAAATAAAGTACATTCTTTAGATAGAAAAAGTAAAAATGACAAAAAGATGCTTCTTCCAGAAGAAGTGAGAGGGGAAAAAATTATATGGCAGAAAGAAATGGAGTATAAATTTCTGTACATATTATTACTCGGAGGAGTTTGTATAGCTGCAATCTATACGCGGGAAAAGGAGGAGAAGAAGAAAGAAGAAATGAAAAGAAAGGAGCAGATGAATGTTGATTATCCTGAGATTGTCAGTCAGTTGGCGTTGCTTATTGGGGCAGGCATGACGATAAAAAATGCGTGGCAGAAAATGATATTTCAATATGAGAAAAGGAAGAAACAAGGAATTCGTTTTGCATACGAAGAAATGTGCTGTACTATGCGGGAAATGAAAGGAGGAGTAACAGAAGCAGAAAGTTATGAGCGTTTCGGGAAGAGATGTGGAAATTCTTTTTATATGAAATTAGGAACAATTTTATCGCAAAATGTACGAAAAGGATCAAAAGGTTTGACGGAATTGCTAGAAAAAGAAGCGAAGGAAGCGTTAGAAACACGAAAACAAAGAGCAAAGCAATATGGAGAAATAGCAGGAACAAAATTGTTGTTGCCAATGAGTATGATGTTAGTTGTTGTATTAATTATCGTAATTGTACCAGCATTTTTATCTATATCTATTTAGGAGGAAAACAGATGAGTAGAATAAGATTATTTTGGAATACATTAAAAAATGATAAGGGAATTGGTGTGGTGGAAGTAATATTGATTCTGGTCGTATTGATTGGACTTGTAATTATTTTCAAATCTCAGTTAACAGAAATCGTTCAATCTATTTTTGAAAAAATTACAAGTGAAAGTTCTGGTATTTAGAGGAAAGGAGGATGAAAAAGGGTGAAGTTACTGCTTTTTTGAGCATTTTATTTCTTTTGTTTTTATCCTTGACAGCAGCAATTATTGAAAGTGCAACTGTGCAAGTGACGAAAAATAAAAGGCGAGCAGATGCAACTAGGGCTATAGAGTCTGTTTTCGCCGAATATCAGAAAGATTTATTAAAAGAATATGATGTATTTGCGTTAGATGGTACTTATGAGAGTAATTCTTTTACAGAGAAAAAATTGTTGGATAGATTTAAATTTTATGGTGCAGGCAAAGGAACATATAAAATAGAAAAAATACAATTTTTAAGTGACGATTTAGGGAGAGCTTTTCGTGAACAAGTAATTGGATATATGAGACAAAAAAATGGTGTAGATCATATGCAGGAACTTGCTGGGGGAACAACAGAATGGATAGATCAGGAAAGAGAACAAGGAAAATACGAAAAAGAAGGAAAAAAGGTGACAGAAAGTTTGGAAAAGTCTTTAGCGGAAGCTGAACAGGAGCTTCCGGCTGAAGATAATCCACTTGAATTGTTTTCAGAAATCAAAGCAAAAGGAATACTTTGCATGGTTGTTCCAAAAGAATTGAAGATATCGGAAAAAATGATTCAATTAAAAGAAATGCCTTCCAATAGAAAATTGCGTAAGGGTAGGGGAACTTTTAAAACGCAAAAAGTGAAAAGAGATACAATATCTAAGTTATATTTCACATCATATTTATTAGAAAAGTTTTCTTCCATAGATAATCCAGATGAAAAAAAGAAGCTGTCTTATGAATTAGAATATATAATTGGGGGAAGAAAAAGTGATAGAGAAAATTTGGATATAGTTGTTACAAAACTTGTAGGAATGCGTTTCCCAGTTAATTATGGATTTCTTTTAAGTAATAGTGTAAAAAAGGCAGAGGCTGAAGCAATGGCAGCTACTTTAGCAGGGGTAATTGCACTTCCAGCGTTAATTGGTGTGATTAAGCAGACAATTTTACTGGCGTGGGCGTTTGGTGAGAGCATCATAGAGGTTCGAGCTTTATTGGAAGGAGAGAAAGTTGAATTGCTGAAAAATCAAGAGAATTGGAAGTTACAGTTATCGTCATTATTAAAATTAGGCAAAGAAGAGATAAATGTACAAAAAAGTGAGAGTGGATTATCGTATCGAGAATATTTGCGTATGTTACTTTTTTTACAAAAGCAAGAAGAGATTACGATGAGAAGCCTAGATGTCATTGAGATGAATATACGACAAAAAAGAGGAGAATTTTTTAGAGTAGATTCTTGTGTAAGTAAATTGGAAATAAAAAGTATCTGTACAATTCGAGAAAAAATTACGTATAGATTCTCTACTTTGTACGGATATCAATAAAGAAAGAAAGAGGTGAATAAGGATGTCCTTTCTATTTATAAATTCCCAAAACATATTCAAAAAAGAAAAAATAAATAACGTAAGGAAGGAGGAAGACTCTACTAAGACACAAACCATAACATCATATTTCCCAAAACATATAGAGAGGGCATCCTTATTCACCTCTTTTCAAGGAAGTATTACAGTAGAAACTGTTTTGGTCCTTCCATTGTTCTTTTTAGCTATTTGCTGTTTATGTTATCTTTTAGAAATTGTATCTATTCAGATAACGATAAGGTCAGCACTTGATGAAGTTGGGCGAGAGGTCGCAACAGAAGCTTATGGAAATCCATTTGTTTCTAGTGGGGAACTGGAAGAAAAAATAGTGAAACATATCGGAAGTGAAAAGTTAGAGAGGAGTATAATTGTTCAGGGAAAACATGGTTTAGACTTAAGCAAGACTCGCATTTTGGGAAGAAGTAGAATAATTCAAATGTGTGTTGAATACAAAGTGAAATTACCTATATATACTTTTGGAAAACTATCTCTATCCTGTAAAGAGGAGTTTAATTTAAAAGGTTGGACAGGATATGAGAAGGGGATATTTAGTCAGGATAAGGAGGATATTGTCTATATCACAGAAACTGGTATGGTTTATCATAGAAGTAGTCAATGTACATATTTAGATTTGTCCATACATATGGTTGGGAAAAAGGACGTGAAAATGTTGCGAAATAAAAATGGTGAGAAATACAAGAACTGTGAAAAATGTGGAAGAAAAGCAGGTGGTAATGTGTATATAACTAATCATGGAAATCGATATCATAAATCTATTGGGTGTAGCGGATTAAAAAGAAAAGTGTATGCTATACCTATTTCAGAGGCCTTAGGGAAAGGGGAATGTTCAAGATGTGGGCAGTAATATTCTTTTGTGTTTGTTCTTTATGGGATTTGCATATGAAAAAATTACCCATATGGTTATTTGGAGTGGGAACAATTGGAGTTGTTCTTTCTTATATATTTTGCAATGATAGAACTTTATTGGATATAGTTGGAGGAACTGGAATTGGTGGAATGTGTCTTATGATTAGCAAGGTAACAAATGAAGCATTAGGATATGGGGACAGTTTACTTATTTGTTTAATGGGAAGTTATAAAGGTTTTTTCACTACGCTTTGGATAGTCACAGCTGCTTTTGGGTAGTTGGAATATTTTCTTTACTCTTTTTTATGGGGAAGGGAGGATATAAAGAGAAAACAATACCATTTGTTCCTTTTTTAGCAATATGTTATATAGGAGTGGTGCATATATGAAAACATTTAAAGCAAGTCTTGTGGTTGAAACAGCATATATTCTGCCGGTGGTTTTTCTGAGCTTTATGTTAGGTGTATATATGTTATTTTACTTTCACGATAAAAATATACTTCTTGGTGCAGGATATGAAACTGTAGTTGTTGGAAGTCAAAAGATGAAATGGAACGAAGAAAACATAGAAGAGAAAATGGAAAAATTTTTTCATGAACGTGTACGGGGTAAGGTAATTTTTTTCTCAAAACCTAAAGTGATAGTGAAATGTAAAAATGATACTTTGTCAGTAAATGCATCTGTAAAGAAAAGAAAAATTGTTTTGAAAGTTCATCAGAAAAGGACAATTAAAATACCAGAAAAATATATAAGGAAGAAAAGGAAAATCTATGGAAAGTAAATATAAACAAGATTGGAATCATATGTATTTGATTTTAGAAAGACCAGAATTTTATGAAGAAGATTATCAGATGAAGATGATGCAGGAGAATAAAATTGAAGGACTTTTACAGGTCAGTGGACAAGGAATGGATGGAAATAGTCAATATAATTATGAAATTAGTGGAAAAGTTTCCATGAAATCCATTTATGAAAAAATGTCAATTGAAAAGAGAGAATTAGAACAATTTTTACAACAATTTTTAAGACTTCTTAGCCAAATAGAAGATTATCTCTTAAATGTAAATTGCATTTTGCTTGGACCAGAATACATTTTTTACGAAGAAGGAAACTACTATTTTTGCTATTTGCCAATAGAAGAAGAGCAATTTTGCTATAGGTTTCATTGTCTTACTGAATATTTTGTTAGTAAAATTAATCATAAGGAACAATCTGCGATTTTACTTGCTTATGAATTACATAAGGCGACCATGGAAGAAAATTATAGTTTGGAGAAGATTGTTGGAAAAGCATTGGCGACAAGCCAAAATGAGATTAGAACAGAACGAGTAATAGAAGAATGTGAAAATGATTGGATTGATTTTGATGAGGAAGAAAAACAAGAAAATATTTTCGAGAAAAAGTGGAGACAGTGGAAGGTGAAATTAGGTA
>JAHHTN010000036.1 GCA_020024645.1 Faecalimonas sp. | reverse complement strand
TTTATAGGGTGCAAAATCAGCTAATCCTATTTTGACCTTGCATAAGTCGACTGCATCATAATTTCTAATTCTCATTTTCTTCTCCTATTCTTCATCTTTTATCCCCGCACTTTTTCACTTTACTGCATTATATCATATTGTCTGATAATTGTCAACTATTTAAACACAATTATTTAAATTATCTGAAATAAGCATGTTAATAAATATTATAGTGTTTATTTTTCAGATAATTTCAAGTAATAAAAAAGACCCAAGTTTTTGTGCTTGAGTCTTTATGGATTACTACTTATCAAGTTAACCATAAATTTCTTGGGCTATTGCATCTGAATTTGTTTCTTCATTTGAATCGTCATCTTCAATTTCAAAATATGAGATTGCATTTTTATTTACATGTATTGAACCTACTTCAATGAATATTTCATTTCCACGAATATCATTTATAAATTTTTGAACCTCTTCATTTGTTATACTTACACTTTTCATATGCTTACCAAAATAAAATGTAATAATTTTTGCTTCCATACCTATCCATCTCCTTTTCCTCAATATGAAATATTTGCTACAACTCTATTATATCACTTATTAAAGATTCATTAAAGGAATTATTACTTCATCTTTATTGCTTCATTCTTAAATTCTCGTAGGATATTGAATTGTTCCACATCTTTCTTTAAGTCACAGGTTAGCATATTCAAATAGTTCTGCGTAATTGCTAAACTACTATGTCCTAACATCTTCTGCAAAGTAACTACATTACCACCCATCAAGACCCATTTTTTAGCAAACGTATGTCTAAATCTGTGCATACCTGTTTGTTCAACACCTCTGCTTTTGTTGTATTCAAACAGACTATGATAGACTGTTGATTTTACGAGCTGTTTTCCATAAGCATTACAGAATAAAAAATCTTCTGGTTCTCCACCTCTGTATCTCAAATATTCCGTTAATATTTTCAATATATCCTTGTTTAAGGGAACGATTAACGGTTTCCTGTTTTTTGTCACATTAATATAAACCACTTCATTTTCAAAATCAACATCCTTGATTCTAATATTAATTAAACTATGCTGTCTTATTCCTGTTGATAGTAAAAAATTCACGATAACCCATGATTTATATTCCGTGAAGTTACACATTTTTAAATCCGGCTTTTTCAATAACTTTTTCAACTCTGCATCTGAATAAGTTTCCGTAGGTTGTTTATCTGCTTTCGTAAGTTTGATTTTAAAAGTAGGAATATAATCCTGTTCCATAAAAAAGTACATGAGTGTTTTTAAATCTCGAGTATAAGTGTAAAGACTTACATCATTCACATTGCCAGTCTCTCTTAATCTGATGATGAAGTTTTCAATTATCTGCTTATTCATGCTTTCAATCGGTGTATCTGCATCAATATATTTTAGGATTTGTTTAATCGAATCTCTGTAATGTTTTATTGTTCCATCTCTCAGATTCCTTGCTTTGCAGTTAAGGATATATTCCTCACACCCCTCTGCAAAAGTAATTCCATTATTGATGTTCATTTTGATTTTTTTCATTGAATTTGACCCCTTTCTGACACAAAAAAAGTTGAACACGTTACGACTAATTTGTCAAAAATAACGTGTCCAACTTTTTTATTGGCTTATAATCAAATTTAATGAATTTTCATCTTTTCCAAAATGAAATGTCACTCTTTAAATTTTCTCAAAACACTTGAAACCCTTATAAATAAAGGCTTAGAATTTTCCGTTATCTGCTGCTTCCTGAATAGAAACTGCAACAGCAACTGTCATACCAACCATTGGGTTGTTACCAGCACCAATAAGTCCCATCATTTCTACGTGAGCAGGAACTGATGAAGAACCAGCAAACTGAGCATCAGAATGCATACGTCCCATAGTATCTGTCATACCATATGAAGCTGGACCAGCAGCCATGTTATCTGGGTGAAGTGTACGTCCTGTACCACCACCAGATGCTACTGAGAAATATTTTTTACCCTGTTCAATACATTCTTTTTTGTATGTACCTGCTACTGGATGTTGGAAACGAGTTGGGTTTGTTGAGTTACCTGTAATAGATACATCAACGCCTTCTTTATGCATGATCGCAACACCTTCAGTTACATCGTTTGCACCATAACAGTTTACTTTAGAACGTAATCCATCAGAGTATGATTTTCTGAATACTTCTTTAACTTCTCCTGTGTAGTAATCCATTTCTGTTTCAACAAATGTAAATCCGTTGATTCTTGAAATGATCTGTGCAGCGTCTTTTCCAAGACCGTTTAAAATAACACGTAATGGTTTTTTACGAACTTTGTTTGCTTTTTCAGCAATACCAATTGCACCTTCAGCAGCAGCGAATGATTCGTGACCTGCTAAGAATGCGAAACAATCTGTTTCTTCTTCAAGTAACATTTTTCCTAAGTTACCATGTCCTAAACCTACTTTACGCTGATCAGCAACTGATCCAGGAATACAGAAAGCCTGAAGTCCTTCTCCGATTGCAGCAGCAGCGTCAGCAGCTTTTCTACAGTCTTTTTTAATTGCGATTGCAGCGCCTACAATGTAAGCCCAGCAAGCATTTTCAAAACAAATTGGCTGGATTCCTTTAATTTGGTCATAAACATTAAGTCCAGCGTCTTTTGTAATTTTTTCTGCCTCTTCAATAGAAGCAATACCATAACTATTTAATACGCTATTGATTTTATCAATACGTCTTTCATATGATTCAAATAATGCCATTTTTTACGTCCTCCTTCTCTTACTCTGCTCTTGGATCAATAATCTTAACAGCATCAGCAACACGACCATACTGTCCTTTTGCTTTTTCCCATGCTGTATTAGGATCATCGCCTTTTTTGATAAAGTCTGTTAATTTTCCAAGACTTACGAATTGATATCCAATGATTTCATCATTTTCATCTAAAGCGATACCTGTCACATAACCTTCAGCCATTTCAAGATAACGAGGTCCTTTTGCTAATGTTCCATACATTGTACCAACCTGAGAACGAAGTCCTTTTCCTAAATCTTCAAGACCTGCTCCTACTGGAAGTCCATCTTCAGAGAATGCACTCTGTGTACGTCCATAAACAATCTGTAAAAATAACTCTCTCATTGCTGTATTGATAGCATCACAAACCAAGTCTGTGTTCAATGCTTCTAAGATTGTTTTTCCCGGAAGAATTTCAGAAGCCATAGCTGCTGAATGAGTCATTCCTGAACATCCGATAGTTTCTACTAATGCTTCTTGAATGATACCTTCTTTTACGTTTAATGTTAACTTACAGGCTCCTTGCTGAGGTGCACACCAGCCCACACCGTGTGTTAAACCTGAAATATCTTTTACTTCTTTTGCTTTTACCCATTTTGCTTCTTCTGGGATTGGAGCTGGTCCGTGATTAACGCCTTGAGCAACTGGACACATTGTTTGTACTTCATGTGAATAAATCATGATAAAACTCCTTTCAACTGTGTATGATTTTTTCTTTAACAGTGTTTGTTATATCTTTAACACCATATGTAACTCCATTTTCTCACAAATCTAACTTTTCGTCTATATCTTTTTCTTTTTTTTTTATAATTCGACAATCTACGCTATAGTTCCTCTGTTTTTTATAAATCATTGTTAAATATGACTATATTATTTACTCTCTTTACAATAATTTTCCAAGAAAAGTTCCAATGCCATCTCCACTGTCTTTGCACGATTTTCTTCTCTACTACCTTTTAAATGTAATTCTTTACTATAAACCTTACCCAAAATATAGCAGGACACATAAATCAAACCAACCGGTTTATCTTTTGTTTCTCCCGTAGGTCCTGCAATTCCTGTAGTACTAAGTGCTACATCTGCATTTGCAATTTTAGCAGCTCCTACAGCCATCTGTTTTGCTGTGTGGATACTAACAGCTCCATATTTTTCAAGTATATCGTGCGAAACATTCAAAATCTTTTCCTTAGCTTCATTAGAATATGTAATATGTCCTTCTTCGTATACAGAAGATGCTCCAGACACGTTTAAAATTCTTCCTGCCAAAAGACCTCCTGTACACGATTCTGCTGTTGTAATTTTCCAATTTCTTTCAATTAATTTCTCAACAACTTGTTCTTCTAACTCCATTCTACATACCACCTTGCGTCAAAACTTGTTTGTTTTTAACAATATAATCTACAAGGGAAATAATTGTCAATGCAAGCGAAACATAAATCAAAATTGTCTCTACAGTAACAAAAGCACCACCTAAATCAATAATTAAAAATACAACCATGAGCATCTGAAATGTGGTCTTAAATTTTCCCCAATAACTTGCTGCAATAACGATCCCATTATCAGATGCAACTAAACGAAAACCGCTAATAATAAATTCTCGGCTGATAATAATAATAACAACCCAAGCTGGAAGTTTTCCCATTTCAATAAGGCAAATCATCGCTGAACAAACAAGTAATTTGTCTGCCAATGGATCCATAAATTTTCCGAAATTCGTAACAAGATTATATTTTCTGGCAATTTTTCCATCCAATAAATCTGTTAAACTTGCTACGATAAAAATACTTACCGCAATCCATTTGCTCGCATCACCAGCAATTCCTGTATTTAACATAAATACAACGAACGGAATAATCATTATCACTCTTAGCACTGTCAACTTATTTGGTAAATTCATTATATAATCTCTCCTATCAAATCATATTCTAACGCACCTGTCACTTTTACTTTCGCAAAATCGCCTGACATCAGTTCGTCTTCTGTATTAACAAAGATTAATCCATCTACATTCGGTGCATCTTTGTATGTCCTTCCCACATAAGCATTCTCATCTGCCACTTTTCCTTCAATTAAAACAAGTACTTCTTTTCCCACCATATCTTCTGCTAAATCAAAAGCTATATCCTGCTGCAATTCCATCAACTCAGCCTGCCTATCTGCTTTCACATCTTCATCAATCTGATTGTCCATAAGTGCAGCAGCTGTATCTTCTTCTGGGGAATATGTGAATACTCCCAAACGATCAAATTCCATCTCATCTACAAATTCCATTAATTCTTCGTGCTGTTCTTCCGTTTCCCCCGGAAATCCAGTAATTAATGTTGTACGGAGAGTAATATCTGGAATTTCTGTACGAAGTTTTCCTATAATTTCTTTTAATTGAGCTTTTGAGGTACGTCTTCCCATACGTTTCAATATTGCATCACTTGCATGCTGAATCGGTAAATCTAAATAGTGACAAATTTTCTTTTCTTCTTTGATTACTTGAATCAATTCATCTGTAATTTCTTCTGGATAGCAGTACAAAATACGAATCCAATGTATTCCTGAAATCTTACATAATTCTCTTAATAATTTATGTAAGCTTTTCTCTCCATAAAGGTCTTTCCCATAAAGCGTTGTTTCCTGTGCAACTAAAATTAATTCTTTCACACCTTGTTCAGCTAGTTCTTCTGCTTCCTTGATCAATCTTTCCATTGGAACACTTCTGAAATTCCCTCTTATTTTCGGAATAATACAATATGTGCAATGTTTATCACAACCTTCTGCTATCTTCAAATACGCAAAATGTCCTCCTGTTGTAACAAGTCGTTTTGCATCTACAAGAGGTAGTGAATTGATATCTGTCATTTCTATATGGTGGTGTCCCTCCAAAGCTTCATCAATCGCTTCTAATATTTTATCATAAGAAGTTGTACCAAGAACCGCATCTACTTCTGGAATTTCTTCAATAATTTCTTCTTTATACCTCTGAGCAAGACAACCAGTTACAATAAGGACTTTTAGACGTCCTTCCTTTTTTAACTCAGCCATTTCTAAAATGTTTTGGATACTTTCCTCTTTGGCGTCATGAATAAAGCAACAAGTATTAATCACAATAATATCTGCCTCATTCTCATCATCAACCATCTGATGTCCTTTAGATGCCAATAAACCAAGCATCACCTCTGTGTCTACTAAATTTTTATCGCACCCAAGCGAAATAAATAATATATTCATTCGTTTTCTCCTTTATACCTAACAGGGCAGATACCTTATGGCATCTGCCCTCTGCTTTATTATTGTTCTGAATCTTCTGCAATAATTTTAATTTTTGCATTGTTCAATTCATCAATAGCAATAGATAGCGGTTTTTCGCCATCTTTTGTAGGAACTAAAGGTGTATCGCCATCAATAATTTGTCTTGCTCTTTTAGAAGTTGCAAGTACAATAGAATAACGGCTATTTACAATCTTTGTTGCACCTTCCTCTACATCTTGGTTTACTACTTTCATCAAATCTGTATATGATGGGTGTAACATAATCTTATTCTCCTTTCGCTTCTCCTCTTAATTCTTCTTCTATTTGATTCATCAAATCTTCATTGCGAAATACTCTATTGTGTTCGCTCTGTATAATATTATGCGTTTCTTCCACGCAAATATCTAAATGATCATTTACGACAATATAATCATAATCACTCATTCCTTCTGCTTCTTCTGCAGCACGTCTCATACGTGATTCAATCACTTCCATCGTTTCTGTACCACGACCAATTAGACGTCTTTTCAATTCTTTAGCATTCGGTGGAGTAATAAAAAGAAGTAGTGTTTCAGGATACTTTTTTTTCACCTTCAACGCTCCTTGAATTTCAATTTCCAAAATAACGTCTTTCCCTGCTTCTAACTGTTTTTCTACATAAGAACGTGGAGTACCATAATAATTGCCTACATATCTAGCATACTCTATTAACTCATCTTTCGCAATCATTTTTTCAAACTCTTCTATAGTTTTGAAAAAATACTCCCTTCCATTTTGTTCTCCCTCGCGAGGTTTTCTTGTTGTGGCAGAAATAGATAATGCATAATTATCATAGCAGTTTAAAAGTTCTTTCATCACTGTTCCTTTTCCAGCACCCGAAAAACCAGACACAACAATTAAAATTCCTTTTCTTTTCATTTTGTTCATCCTTTACTCAATATTTTGAATCTGTTCTCTTATTTTTTCTATACCTGTTTTTAAATCAATGGCATGGTTTGATACTTCTAAATCATTCGCCTTAGATAAAATAGTGTTTGCTTCTCGGTTCATTTCTTGTGCAATAAAGTCAAGTTTTCTTCCAATCCCTTCCGCTTCTTCTAAAGTATCCTTCATGTGTGATATATGACTTCTTAACCTAACAGTCTCTTCATCTGTACAAATTTTATCTGCAAAAATTACTACTTCAGAGGCAATTCTAGATTCTTCTATCTGCGTATCTGTTAACAACTCTTGCACTTTCATTTCTAACTTTTCTCGATACTCAGAAACGATCGCAGGAGAACGTTCTTCTATTTTTCCTACAAGAACAAGCATCTCATCTAATTTCGAAACAATATCTTTCTTTAATGCTTCACCTTCTGTTATTCTTGTTGAAACAAACTGTGAAAACGCTCCTTCTAGCGCTTTCTCAAGTACATTCCATATTTCCTCTTCATCTATTTCCTGTTCTTCCATCGTAAATATTTCTGGATAACGTGAAAGTGTAGATACACGAATATCATTTTCAAGAGAAAATTTTTCCTTCATCTGCTTAAAATATCTCAAGTATTCTTCAGCTAAGTTTTCGTTATATTTTAATGAAACTTGATTTTCTGAAAAATCTTCATATGTAATGAAAATATCCACTTTTCCTCTCTGCGCGTACTTTTTCAACAGATTACGAATAGATGCTTCAAAAAAATTCAACTTTTTCGGCATACGAATATTCACTTCTAAATATCTGTGATTTACTCCTTTTAATTCTACCGTAAACTTACGCTCTGCTTCAGAAATTTCACATCTTCCGAAACCTGTCATGCTTTTTATCATGCTATTACCCTCTTATCGTTTATTCTATTGCAATACTTCCTTTTATTATAATCTATTTGGAAAGTATCGTCAATTCATTTACTGATGAATCAAGTCATGTTATACTAAATTGACACACATTAATGATAACAGAAAGGATTGAATTTATGGCTTTCGATGGAATTACTATTTCAACTATTGTACAAGAATTAAATACCTCTTTAAAAGATGGGAGAATTAATAAAATTGCACAACCTGAAGCAGATGAGTTACTTTTAACAATAAAAACACCAAGGGGACAGAAAAGACTTTATCTTTCCGCAAGTGCATCACTCCCTCTTATTTATTTGACTAATATAAATAAACCAAGTCCGATGACAGCACCTAATTTTTGTATGCTTTTAAGGAAACATATAAACAATGGTCGGATTACCAGTATTTATCAACCAAAACTAGAACGAATCATCTGTTTTGAAATTGAACACTTAGATGAACTTGGCGATTTATGTAAAAAACAATTAATTGTAGAAATTATGGGGAAACATAGTAATATTATTTTTTGTGATGACAAAGGAATAATTATTGACAGTATTAAACACGTTCCTGCACAAATGAGTTCTGTGCGCGAAGTTCTTCCAGGACGTCCCTATTTTATTCCAGACACTATGGAACGACATAATCCTCTTACTGTAGCCGAAGAAGAATTTCGTACTTTGTTAACTAGTAAGCCTATGCCCCTTGGAAAAGCAATCTATACTTCCTTTACAGGAATTAGTCCCGTTATCGCAGAAGAACTCTGTCATATATCAGGAATCCCTTCCGAGATAACTCCACGAGATTTATCAGATGATGTGTTTCTTCACTTTTTTAATCAATTTTCTCTCTATTTTGATTCTGTAAAAGAAGGCGATTTTCACCCTGTCATTTATTACAAAGGACAAGAACCTATTGAATTTTCTTGTATTCCACTTTCTCACTATACGCAATATGAAGAGAAAACTTTTTCATCTGTTTCTCAACTTTTGGAAACATATTACTCTACCAAAAACACAATTACTCGTATTCGTCAAAAATCTTCTGATTTACGCCGTGTTGTGCAAACTGCACTTGAACGAAACCGCAAAAAATATACTCTACAAACAAAACAACTTCACGACACAGAAAATCGCGAAAAATACAAGGTATACGGTGAACTTCTCCATACTTATGGATACAACGTAGAAAAAGGTGCAAAACAACTAGAAGCACTCAATTACTACACAAATGAAATAATTCTCATTCCACTGGACAATACAAAAACTCCTATGGAAAATGCAAAAAAATATTTTGATAAATACAATAAACAAAAACGTACATTTGAAGCATTGAATGAACTTATTAAAGAAACAAGAGATGATATCACTTATTTGGAATCAGTAAGTAATTCTCTTGATATTGCTTTGAACGAAGATGATCTTTTGCAAATAAAAGAAGAATTAGTCGAATCTGGATATGTAAAACGCAAGTTTACAAAAAAGAAAGTAAAAATCACAAACAAACCTCTACACTACCTTTCCAGCGATGGATTCCATATCTATGTTGGAAAAAATAATATGCAAAACGAGGAACTTACTTTCCATTTTGCAGTTGGAAATGACTGGTGGTTTCACGCAAAAGGTGTTCCAGGTTCTCATGTTATCGTAAAAACAAATGGAGAAGAACTTCCTGATCGCACTTTTGAAGAGGCTGGACGTCTTGCTGCATATTATTCAAAAAGTCGCGGAAACGAAAAAGTGGAAATTGATTATATAGAGAAAAAACATATTAAAAAACCTGCTAAAGCAAAACCAGGGTTTGTTATCTATCACACAAATTATTCTTTAATTATCGACTCAGATATATCTAAAATGGAGCAGGTTTAAAACCTGCTCCATTTATTGATTAGTGTGCTGACAAGTATCCTTTAATCATTGTTTCTACACTTGTTTCTTGTCCTTCCTCAGTTGAAGTTGATTCAAAAACATAATTTTTATATCCTTTTACCATTGAAAAACATCCACGCATTTTATAAGTATTTCCCGGATAATATTTTGCATCGTCATTTCTTACTTCCATTTTTGTAGCAGTTCCCATACCGAGGTATGTATGTGTTCCATCTGCACTTGGAATTCCTCCCCCAGTAATATTTTTTGCAGAAAAACTAAGTTCAGGTTCTATCATTCCATATTCTGGTGCAGGAAAATCTTTTGGAACCATTACTTCGTAATCAAACACACAAAATTCAACATCTGCTGGTAGTTTCAATTGATTTACATCAATCTTTCTCGAAGAGAATTGATTATTTTGCTGAATTGCTTGATTTACATAATTAGCATTTTCACTCATTGTTGTTACTTTATTGATTCTTACATAAACTGTATGATATTTTCTATCTTCTGTAGCATATCTTGTTGTTTTTACCCATTTATTCAATGGAGCTGGAGATGTATTTGTTGTTTGCTTTAAATCAATTGCATCTGATACATTCGCATTTGAACTTTCACTATTATTTTGAGTATCATCATTTTCCTTACTATTTGATTGGAAATCATCATCATCAAAATCTAATCCGCCACCAAATCCTTCTGTTTCTTTTAAAACATCTTTTGGGACTTTAATTTTTTTCACTTTATTAAATTCATCATAACTTATTTCTAATTTTAATTTTCCAACTTCCATTCCTGCAGTATCTTCCATTTTACTAAACATATCTTTCATATCTAATGTAATTTTTGCAGGAAGAAGCTCATCTTTGTAAATACTTAGTGTACAAGGTACCTTTACTTCTTCTTCATCTGAAAGATACGATTCTAAATCTACTTCTTTTGACATATCACTACTTAATACATATTTCATGATTTCTGAGCTAACTTCACCTTTTAATTCAAAGCACTCTTTATCATTTACTTTTACAAGATCTTCACTTAATTTAAACTTTTCAAATGATTTTTCAAATTCTTCAAACAAATCTGTCGATACCTTTGTTTTTTTATCTTTGTCAACTTTTGTTTTTTTCCATTCCCCTTCTTGGTTCATATAATTAACATAATCATCATCTTCTTTTACTACATAACTTTCAACTTCGGTAGAAACACTCTGACCCATAACTTTCATGCTAACTTCTCCCTCAGAATGACTTTCTCCTGTTTTTATAATGGTTTCTGCGTCCATTTTCATCTTTACTTCTGCCTTCTCACCTTTTTGAGATAACTTCATATCCATAATCATACTGGCTTCTGTCGATTTTACATCTTTCAATTTTGTATTCATATCTGTTAGCAAAGATTGTGGTGTTGCCTTTTTACCACAACCTGCTATCAACGCCATTGTCATCATTGACGCTATCCCTATAGTTACTAGTTTTTTCATTCTTCTCTTCATAACCTCGTCCTCCTTAGACTATTTTGTAATATAAATAACTCCCAACCAATAAGTTCCCTGCAATTTGTTGTTTCCAAGCCCAGTTACAACCTGACCCGCAATCTGTTTAAACTCTTCTTCTGTAAGTCCATATTCTGTTCGAAGTGTTGCATTCCCATTTGTCCCTACTTCTTTTACAAGAGAATTTGCAATTGCATTTTTTTCAAAATATTTATTATTGATGTGGTAGTATTCTTTTGTATCTTCTTTTGCAACGTAATCGGCTATCGCTGCATTTACTAAATATCTGTCATCTTCTACAAGAACTCTATCTGCTTCCGCATTTGGTAGATTTAATAATGCATTTGTTAAAATTTCATTATCATTGTTTGTTGGATCTACTATTTGCCATTGTCCATCAACTTTCACTTTATTCCATGCATGTGGAAGATTTCCCTCCAAATATCCTGTTACTACAATACACTCTAATCCTGCTTCTTGCGCTAGAAGTTTGTAGGCTCCTGCATAACTCGCACATACACCATTTTTATTGATTAGAACGCCATATGGTGTAAATGAATCGTTAAATTCTTTATCCACTTTCTTAAAATTATTTTTTTCTGCATTTTTCAATGCATTATCATCATATTTTGCAATTTCACAAAGATAGTTGTTTAGAGCAATTTCTTTTTCTAATTCCGTCATGCCATCTTTAATAACTTCTTTTACTACCTTTTTCACTTCTTTTACAATTGCTGCCTGTTTCTTACGCATTTCTTCTGGGGAATCATCATATTTTACAATAAGATAATCACCAGAGATAGAAGCACTCCGCACTCCTAAAGCAAGCGGATTTTGATATGTAGCTTCTTGCCATGCATCTAATAATTGAGATTGATCCTTTGCCTCTTTGAACTCGGAAAGGTTAATCCTTGTATTTCCAGCAACCATATTTCTTCCTATATATTCACTTAATGCTGAAGTCGCTGTAATCTCATAATCTGTTGCGTAAATGTTTTCTTCTGTCTTTTCTTCTTTTTCTTCTTTTACTTCAAACTTAGCATCTGCACGCCCACCTTTTGTACGAAGAGATTCTTGTCTTTCCTGTAAAGCTTTTAAATCTGCTTTTACTGTTTCTTTATTGTATTTTTCTACAACAGCTACATCTTTAAATGATGTTCCTTCGATTTGATATGGAATTTTCACAATATCTACTTGCACGCTTTTCAAATCTGACATATCTGGTTTTTCATATTCTCCCCACGTCTCTGTCTTCTCTTTTGCACTTGCTATATCATATGTAATCAATTTCTGTACAAGCCTTCCATCACACATTGTTACCCATGCATAAGATGGAAGTTCGGTAAAGCTTTTTGCATATCTTGAACCTTCTTCTTCACGTGACTTCTTTGCTTCTACATTACTTGCTATCATTTTAGATAATTGATGTTTGCTAAAAGAATCACTAATTGCAGAAGTTCCTTCTTCATTCACCGCTACAACACAATATTTTTGTTCTTTCAAATCATAATCTGTTACAACTGGTCCTGTTCCTGGTCCATATTTATCTACAACCCATTTTTCATTTCTTGATACTTCTGCTACAGTAAAAGTATTAAACATAATATTACTTTCTGGCGACCATGATGTTTTATCTGTTATTCCTCTTGTCATTCCCACAATATTATAACCATTTTTTTCATCATAATCATACTGAACTATATAATAAGCTTTCGCTCCTTTTACTTTTTCCCAATAAAATTCCGGTTTCCCATTGTCATTAACCCTAAATTTTACTTCTGGGGCTTTCTCTATTTCATGCTTTATTGTAAATGGTGTAACGATAGGTTTTTCTAACTTTTCTCCATTTTCAGGATTTACATAAAGTGCCATATAATATTGAGGTAAATTCCCCCAATCCTCAAATTCATCTTTGTTAAATAGAATATTGGAAACTTTATCATGTCCAAAAATTAAATCTTCTTGTTGTTCTAGTTGTTTTGATGTTACACTCACCTGTGCTGTAGACCAACGTGGTGGCTTTATTTTCAACATTTTTGTTTTTTCATCCCATTCAAAATGTGTTCCAACTCTCTGCGTCAATTCTGAATCTTGATAAACGGCTACCAACTCTGTATAATTTTTAAATTGCCCGTTCTTAATATCAAATCCAAACTGAACTGGAATCTTTTCATTTCTCTTAACATTTTCTATAGCATCTTTGTAGATGTATTTCTGAGAATCAGCATATTTTTCTTTAATCTTGGTTGATAACTGTTTTGATGTTGTCATCTCCGTTTTAGTTTTTTTTGCATCTACATTACTTTTCTTTTCTGTTTGACAACCCGTCAACAACAACGAAAATGTTAATATCGTACAACAGATACTCATTACTTTTCTTCTCTTCATAAGCACTTCCTCCTTGCTTTATAATAATAATACCCCGCTCCTCTAAAAAAGGTTACATGATTTTTTTAAAAATGCAAAAAATTTTTTTTCACTTATATTTTCACCATAAACATAAACATATTTACCTTTGTCTTTATAGACCGCATAATACTTATCCATTCCCTTTTCTTTGCAGATGTAAATATTTTTCCCACGTACCTTACTTGGTTTGACCTTCAAAATTTCTTTTAAAATCTCATCTTTTTCGTCCAACTCTTCCCATTCAATTTTCTGTTTCTTTTCCTTCTCAATATCCTGTTTCACTCCTAGCGAAAGTCCCGTATTCCACTCAGACATTTCACGAAAAGAAACTATCTGTACGTCTATATTATTTCGCATCTTCCCTATATAAATATATCCTCCCAAAACAGTTATGCAGGCACAAGCCGCTACAGCCATGCTAATCCACATTGGTTTTTTCCTTTTTTTCTTCATAGATTGTGTTTCTAACTGCATTTTCCGTCTTGTTTTTGCAATCAAATCTTTCGGAGCATGAATGTTATCTATCTCATGTCTATACTGTTCTTGCATATTCAACTCCTCCTTTCAAATGATTTCTAAGCATCTCTCTTGCTCTTGATAATCTTGTCTTTACTGCTGTCTCGGACTGTTCTAGGAATGTGCTAATTTCTTTTATGGAATATTCTTCATAATAAAACAAATGAATAACCGTCCGATAATTTTCCGGCAATTTTTGTACAGCCTCCATCACACTCTCATCTTTTTCCTCCATTTCATAAGAATCTTCCATATCATATTCAAATGATGCTCGATGTTTGTTCCATGCACTGTCAAACTGCTTTTTGCAACAATTTACGGTTACTTTAATCAACCATGCTTTCAAATGCTCTTCCGTAGAAATCTTATCTGAGTTTTTCACAAATCTTAAAAAGACTTCTTGAAATACATCTTCCGCATCCGTCTTATTTTTCATATGAATAACAGCAAGTCTGTACACCATATCCGCATATTTTTCTAGTACCTGCTCTGCACAGAGATTTACCTGTATATTCTGTCCTCCCATAGAAGCCTCCTTATTCACATCTTTTCTTTCGTTAATAACACTATTATACTCTTTTTCAATATGATGAACAATATTTTTTTCTTTTCCTGCCATTTTTTGTATATCCATATTAGTAATTTCCTAGAATGCGCAAATTTCTCGTCTCATCACGCAAACCACGAATTGCATTTTTTACAGATGAATCTGACATATTTCCCTCAAAATCTATAAAAAAGCGATATTCCCAGTTTCTATCCTCTATTGGTCTTGATTCTATTTTTGTCATATTTAAATCATTATAAATAAAATGTGATAGGAGATGATATAACGAACCACTTTCATGTGGAATTTCAAAACAAATACTTATCTTCTTCGCTCCTTTTAAAAATACTTTTTGATTGGTTACAACAATAAATCTAGTAGAGTTATTTTCGCTATTATTAATAGACTGCGCTAAAACTTCTAACCCATATAATTCTGCCGCATATTCACTACATATTGCTACTTCTGAATGCTTTCCTACTTTTAATACCTCTTTTGCTGCTACAGCCGTATTTTCCACACTAATCTGTTGCCAATTTCTATGTTCCGACAAAAACTTCTCGCTTTGCATTAAGCCTTGGGGATGTGAATAAACCCGTTCAATATCTGAAAATACAGTTCCCGGTATTCCCGCAAGTGTATGGTGAATAGGAAGCACCACTTCACCTACGATATAATTTTCAAACTCTACAAGTAAATCATACACTTGACTGACTGCACCTGCGGAAGAATTCTCTATTGGAAGAACTGCGAAATCTGCTGAACCTTCCTCAATCGCCTCCATAGCGTCACGAAATGTATCTACATGAAAACTATTCTTACTATCTCCAAAATATTTGTGAAGCGCCTGTTGACTATACGCTCCTTCTGTCCCTTGAAAAACAAGTCTAGCATTTTCACTTTCTAGTTTCTCTAATTGAATAAAGGCCGTTTTCCCATATACTCCATGCTCTCCCAATATTTGATACTGTAATTTTCTACTCACAGACATAATTTGCTCAAATAACTCTCGGACACCTTTTCTATTTTTTTCATTTACCGTTTTTTCATTTAAAACGGCAAGTTTTTCTTCCTCTCTTTTTCTATCATATACTTTCTTTCCTGTCTTGACCTTATCTTTTCCAACCTGCTCACAAAATTCCATTCTTTGTTCATATAAAGCTAAAATCTGTTCATCTATGCAATCTAATTTTTCTCGAATTTGCTCTAATGCCATCTGTCACACCTCTTTTTTCCATTTTTATTTGGACTATTATAATATACATTCTATTTAAAATCCATCTTTTATCCAAATACTTTTCACTTCGACAATTTCAATAACAAAAAATAATAAAAACGATTTGAAATTTTTCGTAATTCCTCGCTTGAATTGGTTGAAAATATTTTTATTTTATTATATGATATATAAAACTTTTCACATAGGAGGAAAACTATCATGAACACTGTTGAGTGTATCAAGACACGAAGAAGCATTCGCAAATACAAGCCAGATAAAGTAGATCATACTTTATTAGAATCTATTATTTCTACCGCTTCTTATTCTCCCTCTTGGAAGAATACACAAATTACACGCTATATAGCAATTGAAGACACATCTATTCTCAACAAAATTGTTAACGATTTCACCCCAGAATATAATGCAAATATTATTCAACAACTACCAATGTTAATTGCAGTGACAATGGTAACGGGTCGTTGCGGTTTTGAGCGAGATGGTTCATTTTCTACAAAAAAAGAAGATCGTTGGCAAATGTTTGATGTCGGCGTTTCCTGTCAATCTTTTTGTCTAGCTGCTCATGAAGCCGGATTAGGTACTGTCATCATGGGAATTTTTGATGAAGATGGTATATCACAACTACTTAACATACCAGAAGAACAGGAATTAGTTGCTTTAATTGGCATTGGCTATCCAAATATCGACCCTATTGTTCCAAAGAAAAAAAGCGTAGAAGATTTACTAACATACAAGTAGGAGGATTATATGAAACATTTATTAAACCCATTAGATTTATCTGTGGAAGAAATCGACGAAATTTTAGATCTTGCAAATGATATTGAGGCTAATCCTGAAAAATATGCCCATGCTTGCGATGGAAAAAAACTTGCCACATTATTTTATGAGCCAAGTACTAGAACACGATTAAGTCACGAAGCGGCTATGATGAACTTAGGCGGTAACGTACTCGGATTTTCTTCTGCCGATTCTAGTTCTGCCACAAAGGGAGAGAGTGTATCTGATACTATACGTATGATTTCTTGTTATGCAGATATTTGCGCTATGCGCCATCCAAAAGAAGGTGCTCCTATGGTAGCTAGCCAATATTCTTCTATCCCTATCATTAATGCTGGTGATGGCGGACATCAACATCCTACCCAAACATTAACTGATTTACTTACTATTCGTTCTGAAAAAGGTCGTTTACATGATATTACTATTGGTCTTTGTGGCGATTTAAAATTTGGTCGTACTGTTCATTCCTTAATACACGCTCTTGTACGATATGAAAATGTTAAATTTGTACTGATTTCTCCTGAAGAACTCAGACTCCCAAGTTATATTCGCAAAGATGTTTTAGACAAACACAATATCCCATATGAAGAAGTTGTTCGTCTTGAAGATGCTATGGGAAAATTAGATTTACTTTACATGACACGTGTACAAAAAGAACGTTTCTTTAATGAAGAAGATTATGTACGCATGAAAGATTTCTATATTTTAGATGCTGCAAAAATGGAATTGGCAAAAGAAGATATGCTTGTTCTTCACCCACTTCCTAGAGTAAACGAAATTTCCGTAGAAGTTGACAGAGATCCTCGTGCTATTTATTTCAAACAAGCCCAGTACGGTGTATATGTTCGTATGGCATTAATTTTAACATTATTGGAAATTAAAGTTTCCTAGCAAAAATATAAGGAGAACAATTATGACAAAAAATACACTTAATGTAAGTTCTATTCAAGAAGGTTTTGTTCTTGACCATATCCAAGCCGGAAAAAGTATGGATATCTATCGTTACTTAAAATTAGACAAATTAGATTGTTGTGTTGCTATTATTAAAAATGCTAAAAGTAATAAAATGGGAAAAAAAGATATTATGAAAATCGAATGTCCAATTGACATTATTG
>JAHHTN010000035.1 GCA_020024645.1 Faecalimonas sp. | reverse complement strand
GAGTAATCGCGCATTGACTGATGACTAATCCCCATAAGTAACCAAGAATACTATAAATGGGAATTAGTATCAAAATGCCTATAATTCTAATAAGAAGTCCTATTGCATTGATGACAAATGTTGTAGTTGTTTTCCCTAATCCATTTAATGTACTGATTAAAGTGTTGTTAGTGTATAAAAAAGGGCAAATCCAAGCCAGTGTTAAAATGAATTTTGTGGCAAGTGTACTATGAAAAAGGGTGTTTCCAATTAGTTTTCCAAACAAAAGAAAACCGAAAGTACAAAAGAATCCGAGTGTAAACGTGTAAAAACCAATTTTTTTGACAAGCATGATTAGGCGTGTTTTATCATTTTGAGCCTGTATTTCTGCAATAGTTGGAAGTAACATGGTAGAAACGGATGTTGTAATAGCAGAAGGAAAAAGAATACAAGGGAGAGCCATTCCAGTTAATACTCCATAAATGGACAGCGCATCAGTGTTTGTTAATCCGTATGTAATCAGACGTGCTGGGATAGATATAGCTTCAATGCTTTGCAGAAGATTTAAAAGAATTCTGTTTGCAGTAAGAGGAATAGAGAGGCGAGAAAGTTCAAAAAAGGAAGAGTGAAATGCTGGATAAAAAGGAAGTACTTTCTTATTAGTTGTATTGTGATGAAAATAAAAAACACAATAAAAGGAAGAAAAAATTTCTCCGCATATTAGTCCTAGAACTGCAATAGAAATTGAAGGAGTCTTACCATTTTTTGTTAGAAGCAAATAAATAAAATAGACAAAAGCAACTCGAGAACATTGTTCTATTAATTGAGAAATAGCTGGGACACGCGTTCTTTTTAAACCGAGATAATATCCACAAATGCAACTATGTATAGATGAAAATGGAAAAATATAAGAAAGGTTAATTAGCAAAATAGTACATCTAGGATCGTGTAAAAAGTTTTTAGCAATAAAAAAAGCGTATTTTTGAAGAAAAAACATTGTGCAAAAGGAAATAAAAAAAGATATAATCAGTCCTACATATAAAGTTTGAAGAGCCTCTGATTGCTTTTTTAGAGATTGTTTTTGTGCAACAATACGCGAAATGGCAATTTCAATCCCTGCTGTTGTGAGAGAAAATCCGAGTGCAAAAATAGGAAAAATTAGTTGGTATAGTCCTACGCCTTCTTCATTGAAAGTACGACCCAAAAAAATACGGTGAAAAAATCCGATAAATCGACTAAGAAATCCTGTAATGGTTAAAATAAAAGTTCCTTTTATGATAGTATTTTTTTTAGACATAGAATAACTCCTATATAGTTTGGTTTAAATATATTCAAGAAATAACCTTGACAGAACAAAAAAGGAGTGCTATCCTAAAAAAGAATTCCTAGTAAAATGCTAGGAATTTAAAAGTAAGATAAAGAAGGTGAAAACTTGAAATTATCAACAAAAGGAAGATATGGTCTAAGAGCTTTGATTGATCTAGCACAATATAGTGAAGTAGAACCAGTTTCTATTAGTAGTATTTCAACACGTCAGGGAATATCAGAACGATATTTGGAACAATTAATGGCACTATTGAAAAAAGCTGGTCTTGTAAAAAGTATTAGAGGAGCAGGTGGTGGGTATGTGCTTGCAAAAGAAAAAACAGATATTTCAGTTGGAGATGTGCTGAGAGCGTTAGAAGGGAAATTAGAGCCTGTTGAATGTTCTGGATTTTCTTCAAAAGAAGGCTGCGAGGCAGCTGATGGTTGTGTGACAAAATACGTTTGGAAAAGGATTAATGAAAGTATAAATCAAACGGTTGATGAAATCAAATTAGATAGACTTGTAGAAGAAAGCAAGGCAATGAATCCTACAAATAAGTATGAAAATAGAGAGTGCAACAATTAAATGGGAGGTTAGAAAAATGGAAAGATTTATTTATTTAGATAATGCAGCAACAACAAAAACAGCACCCGAAGTTGTAGAGGCGATGCTTCCATATTTTACGGAAAATTATGGAAATCCATCAAGTGTTTATAGCTTTGCCTCTAAAAATAAAGATGTGATTGCAAAGCAACGTGAAATTATGGCAAATGTACTTGGGGCGGAGGCAAATGAAATTTATTTTACTGCAGGTGGTTCGGAAGCAGATAACTGGGCGTTAAAAGCGACAATGGAAGCTTACAAAAATAAAGGCAACCATATTATTACAACAAAAATTGAACATCATGCAGTCTTGCATACAGCAGAATACTTGGAAAGACAAGGCTTTGAAGTTACTTACTTAGATGTAGATGAAAATGGTATTGTAAAATTAGATGAATTAAAAAAAGCAATTCGACCAACAACAGTTTTGATTTCTATTATGTTTGCTAATAATGAAATTGGAACAATTCAGCCGATAAAAGAAATAGGGTCGATTGCAAAAGAAAATGGGATTCTTTTCCATACTGATGCAGTACAAGCATTCGGACAAGTTCCTATTAATGTAGATGAATGTCATATTGATATGTTAAGTGCTAGTGGACATAAACTGAATGGGCCAAAAGGAATTGGTTTTCTTTATATTAGAAAAGGAGTGAAAATTCGTTCTTTTGTACACGGTGGTGCACAAGAAAGAAAACGTCGTGCAGGAACAGAAAACGTTCCTGGAATAGTAGGGTTCGGAACAGCTGTAAAGCGTGCAGCAGATACAATGAAAGAACGCACTGGTAAAGAAAGAAAATTAAGAGATTATATGATTGAGAGAATTTCGTCGGAAATTCCGTATGCAAAATTGAACGGAGATGTAAAAAAAAGACTTCCTAATAACGTAAACTTTAGCTTTCGTTTTATTGAAGGAGAATCATTATTAATTATGTTAGACATGAAAGGGATTTGTGCATCAAGTGGTTCTGCTTGTACATCAGGATCTCTTGATCCGTCTCATGTTTTGTTGGCCATTGGTTTACCGCATGAAATTGCACACGGATCCGTACGCATGACTTTAGGTGAAGAAACAACAAAAGATGATATTGATTATGTGGTTGATAACTTAAAAGAAATTGTAAATAAATTGAGAAGTATGTCACCACTATATGAAGATTTTGCAAAAAAACATAATAAATAAGAAAGAAGGAAATAAATATGTATACAGAAAAAGTAATGGATCATTTTCAAAATCCAAGAAATGTAGGAGAAATCGAAGGTGCAAGTGGAGTGGGAACAGTAGGTAACGCAAAATGTGGAGACATTATGAGAATGTATTTGGACATTGATGAAAATCAAGTTATACAAGATGTTAAATTTAAAACATTTGGATGTGGAGCTGCTGTTGCAACAAGTAGTATGGCTACAGAGTTAGTAAAAGGAAAAACAATTTATGAAGCTTTAAAAGTAACAAATAAGGCGGTTATGGAAGCGCTTGATGGACTTCCACCAGTGAAAGTACATTGTTCATTATTGGCAGAAGAGGCTATTCATGCAGCGCTTTGGGACTATGCAGAAAAACATGGAATTAAAATTGAAGGGTTAGAAAAACCAAAATCAGATATTCATGAAGACGAAGAAGAGGAAGAAGAATATTAATAAGGAGCTATAATGGAAACGAAAAAGGTAGTTGTTGGATTATCAGGAGGCGTAGATTCATCGGTTGCTGCTTATTTATTGAAAGAGCAGGGGTACGATGTGATCGGTGTCACAATGCAGATATGGCAAGATGAAGATAGGGCTATTCAGGAAGAAAATGGTGGATGTTGTGGGCTTAGTGCGGTAGATGATGCACGTAGAGTGGCAAATGATTTAGGAATTCCTTATTATGTGATGAATTTTAAAAAAGAATTTAAACAGGAAGTTATTGATTACTTTGTTGATGAATATAAACGTGGAAGAACACCCAATCCGTGTATTGCCTGTAATCGTTATGTGAAATGGGAGTCTCTTTTGAAAAGAAGTATGGATATTGGAGCAGATTATATTGCCACAGGACACTATGCAAGAATTGTTCAATTAGAAAATGGACGATATACATTAAAACGTTCTGCAACATTGGCAAAAGACCAAACATATGCTTTGTATAATTTAACACAGGATCAGTTGTCTCACACATTGATGCCAGTAGGGGAATATACAAAAGATGAAGTGCGTCAGATTGCTGAAAAAATTCAATTGCAGGTAGCGAATAAACCAGATAGTCAAGATATTTGCTTTGTACCAGATGGCGATTATGCGTCGTTTATCGAAGAAACAACTGGTGAAAAAATAGAAGCAGGAAATTTTGTTGATATGAATGGAAATGTTCTCGGAAAGCACAAGGGACTTATTCATTATACGGTTGGGCAGAGAAAGGGACTTGGATTATCGTTAGGATATCCAGCATTTGTATTGGAAATCTGTCCAGAAACAAATGAAATTGTTATTGGCTCAAATGAAGATTCTATGTCATATACATTACGTGCAAATCAGTTGAACTTTATGTCTGTTTTAGATTTGGAAGACGAAATGCGAGTGTTTGCAAAAATTCGTTACAATCATAAAGGAGCATGGTGTACAATCAGAAAAACGGCTAAAGACGAAATTTTGTGTACATTTGATGAGGCGCAACGTGCTATTACACCAGGGCAGGCTGTTGTTTTTTATGATGATGATTATGTAGTTGGTGGTGGAACAATTATAGGAGTTTAAAAATGCAGTCAGATTTTCATATGCATACTAATTTTTCTACAGATGCTTTTACATCACCTCAAGCGATGATTGAAGAAGCAATACGTAAAGGATTGAGAAGAATATGTATTACCGATCATATGGATAAAGATTATAGTGAAGAAGGGACACAATTCGTTTTTTGTCCAGAGCAGTATTTTTCAGTTATGAAAGAACTGCAAGAAAAATATTCTTCAGAAATTGATGTGCGAATAGGTGTTGAAATGGGTTTGCAACCTGATTTGAAAATGTTTATCAAGGATTATGTGAGTCAATATACATTTGATTTTATTATTGGTTCGGTTCATTTGATTGACGGAAAAGATCCACATTTTCAAGTGGAAAATTTGGGTACAACTAAGAAAATTTATCAAAGAGGATTTGAACAGATTCTTGAATGTGTAGAACAGAATATGGATTTTGATGTTCTTGGGCATATGGATTATGTTGTCCGATATGGAAAGGAAGAACCTTATTCTTATCAAGAATATAAGGATGTAATAGATCAAATATTATATTCTTTGATTTCACAGGGAAAAGGAATAGAATTAAATACAGCAGGACTTAAATATGGACTGACATTTGCCCACCCTCATCCGCAAATTTTAAAAAGATATAAAGAATTGGGTGGTGAAATTATTACTATTGGTTCAGATGCTCATGAACCACAATATATTGCATATCAATTTGATAGAATGAAAGAAATTTTGGCATGGTGTGGTTTTAAATATTATACAGAATTTAAAGGGAGAAAACCAATTTTTATACAAGTTGGATAAAAATACAAAATAACCTTGAAATTTTGTTTTGAATTTAGTACAATGTTAAAAGGTTGATGATTCTTTAACAAAGAAAAAAGAATCTCACATATATACTGTTGAACAGTGATTTTATAATTAAACTTTAGGAGGAATTAATCATGGCAGTAAAAGTAGCGATTAATGGATTTGGACGTATTGGACGTCTTGCATTCAGACAAATGTTCGGAGCAGAAGGATATGAAGTAGTTGCAATCAACGACTTAACATCTCCAAAAATGTTAGCTCACTTATTAAAATACGATTCATCTCAGGGAAAATATGCTTTAGCAGATAAAGTAACAGCAGGAGAAGATTCAATTACAGTAGATGGAAAAGAAATCAAAATTTATGCAAAAGCAAACGCTGAAGAACTTCCTTGGGGAGAAATTGGTGTTGATGTTGTATTAGAGTGTACAGGATTCTATACATCAAAAGATAAAGCAGAAGCACACATTAAAGCAGGTGCAAGAAAAGTTGTTATCTCTGCTCCAGCAGGAAATGATCTTCCAACAATCGTTTACAATGTAAACCATGACACATTAAAACCAGAAGATACAGTTATTTCTGCAGCATCTTGTACAACAAACTGCTTAGCACCAATGGCTGATGCATTAAACAAATTAGCAACAATCAAATCTGGAATTATGTGTACAATTCATGCATACACAGGTGATCAGATGACACTTGACGGACCACAGAGAAAAGGTGATTTAAGACGTTCTCGTGCAGCAGCAGTTAATATCGTGCCAAATAGCACAGGTGCAGCAAAAGCTATCGGACTAGTTATTCCAGAATTAAATGGAAAATTAATCGGATCAGCACAGCGTGTTCCAACTCCAACAGGTTCTACAACAATCTTAACAGCAGTTGTTGAAGGAAATGTAACAGTTGAAGAAATCAATGCTGCAATGAAAGCTGCAGCAAATGAATCATACGGATATAATGAAGACGAAATCGTATCAAGCGATATCGTAGGAATGAGATATGGTTCTTTATTTGATGCTACACAGACAATGGCTCTTCCATTAGACAACGGAACAACAGAAGTTCAGGTTGTATCTTGGTATGACAACGAAAATTCTTACACAAGCCAGATGGTAAGAACAATCAAATACTTCTCTGAATTAGCTTAATCTTAAATTAGAGATAAAGATTCCAAAAGGGGTCCGGTCTTATAGGACTGGGTCCCTTTATTTATACAAATAAGGAGGCAAAATCTATGCTTAACAAAAAATCAGTGGATGACATTAATGTAAAAGGAAAGAGAGTCCTTGTAAGATGCGACTTTAATGTTCCTTTAATCGATGGGAAAATTACAGACGAAAATCGTCTTGTAGCAGCACTTCCTACAATCAAAAAATTAGTTGCAGATGGTGGAAAAATTATTCTTTGCTCACATCTTGGAAAACCAAAGGGAGAACCAAAACCAGAATTATCTTTAGCACCTGTTGCCGTAAGATTATCTGAATTATTAGGACAGGAAGTTAAATTTGCAGCAGATGCAACTGTTGTAGGAGAAAATGCAAAAGCAGCAGTAGCTGCAATGAATGAAGGCGACGTTATTCTTCTTGAAAACACACGTTATAGAGCGGAAGAAACAAAAAATGGAGAAGAATTTAGCAAAGAACTTGCTTCTTTATGTGATGTATTTGTAAATGATGCTTTTGGTACAGCGCACAGAGCACATTGTTCAAATGTTGGAGTAACTCAATTTGTTGATACAGCAGTAGTTGGATATTTGATGCAAAAAGAAATTGATTTCTTGGGAAATGCAGTAAATAATCCAGAAAGACCATTTGTAGCTATTTTAGGTGGAGCAAAAGTGTCAAGCAAAATTTCAGTTATCGAAAACTTACTTGATAAGGTAGATACACTTATCATTGGCGGTGGTATGGCATATACATTCTCTAAAGCAAGAGGCGGAAAAATTGGACTTTCTCTTTGTGAAGATGATTATATGGAATATGCTTTAAATATGCTTAAAAAAGCAGAAGAAAAAGGAGTAAAATTACTTCTTCCTGTTGATCATCGTATTGGAGATGATTTCTCTAACGATGCAAATGTACAGATTGTAAATAGCGGAGAAATTCCTGAAGGTTGGGAAGGTATGGATATCGGACCAAAAACAGAAGTTCTTTTCGCTGATGCTGTTAAGGATGCAAAAACAGTTGTGTGGAATGGACCTATGGGATGCTTTGAAATGTCTAAATTTGCAAATGGTACAGAAGCAGTTGCAAAAGCTCTTGCAGAAACAGATGCTGTAACAATTATCGGTGGTGGAGATTCTGCTGCAGCAGTAAATCAGTTGGGATATGGAGATAAAATGACACATATTTCTACTGGTGGTGGTGCTTCTCTTGAATTCCTTGAAGGAAAAGAGTTACCAGGTGTAGCAGCAGCAAACGATAAATAAGCTGAATATAGTAAATGCTAAAGAGATGAATGTATCTCGAGAATATAAAAATGAGGGAGATAATGACAATGGCAAGAAGAAAAATTATTGCTGGTAACTGGAAAATGAATAAAACTCCTAGCGAAACAGTTACTTTATTAAATGAATTAAAACCATTAGTTGCAACAGAAGATGCAGATGTTGTATTTTGTGTACCTGCAATTAGTATTATTCCAGCAATTGAAGCTGTAAAAGGCACAAATATTTGTATTGGTGCAGAAAACATGTATTTTGAAGAAAGTGGAGCATATACAGGAGAAATTGCTCCAAATATGCTCACAGATGTTGGAGTAAAATACGTTATTATTGGACATTCTGAAAGACGAGAATATTTTGCTGAAACAGATGAAACTGTAAATAAAAAAGTAAAAAAAGCATTTGAGCATGGTATTACACCAATTATTTGTTGTGGTGAAACATTGTCACAGAGAGAACAGGGTGTTACTATCGATTTTATTCGTCAACAGATTAAGATTGCTTTCTTGGATGTAACAGCAGAGCAAGCTAAGACAGCAGTAATTGCTTATGAACCAATTTGGGCAATAGGAACAGGAAAAGTAGCAACTACAGAACAGGCTCAAGAAGTTTGTGCTGCAATTCGTCAGTGTATTGAAGAAATCTATGATTCAGCAACAGCAGAAGAGATTCGTATTCAGTATGGTGGTTCTGTTTCCGCAGACAGTGCTCCTGAATTATTTGCACAGTCAGATATTGATGGGGGACTTGTAGGCGGTGCTTCCTTGAAGACAGATTTTGGAAAAATCGTAAACTGGAAATAGTTTCTGAGTAACAGGAAGGAGCAGGAGAAATCCTAGCTCCTTTTTTGTGAATTTTAGGGGAGGATTGTAGAATGAGGAGAATTGAAAAAATAAATCAAGTCACAGATAATCGTTTTTTGAATATGTATACGTTAGAGATGAACAGTGAAAAGAATAGAAAAAGTACATATTATGTAGCGTCTCGAGCAAAAAATATTGATGAATTAAAAATCACAACTAAGAAAAACAAGGCAGATGGTGTGATTATATATAGTTTATATTATGATGAAGATAGTAGGTGTGAAAAAATTGTCCTTATTCGGCAATATCGTTGTCCGATAGATGATTATATTTATGAGTTTCCAGCAGGTTTAGTAGACGAAGGGGAAGATTTGAAAACAGCAGGTGTTCGTGAATTCAAGGAAGAAACAGGATTGATTTTGACACCTATTGATGTAAAAAACATGTTTACAAAACCTTTTTTTACTACGGTTGGAATGACTGATGAGTCTTGTGGAACGGTATATGGATATGCAAAAGGTATACCCTCTAAAGAAGGACAAGAGGAAAATGAGGAAATAGAAATCGTACTTGCAGATAGAAAAGAGGCAAGAAGAATATTGGAAGAAGAGAATGTATCAATTATGTGCGCATATATGCTTATGCACTTTTTACATACATCAGAAGGGAAAGTATTTGATTTTTTGCAGATGATTTAAAGGTAAAACCTTGAAACCATTTAGAAAATCATGTAAAATAATTCAAGTAAAGAAAACGTTAATGAATTAACATAAAGGAGATAAGACTATGAGTAAAAAACCAACAGTTTTAATGATTCTTGACGGATATGGTTTGAACGAAAAACACGAAGCAAATGCCGTTTATGAAGGACAAACCCCTGTTATGGATAGATTGATGAAAGAGTATCCATTTGTAAAAGGAAATGCAAGTGGAATGTTTGTAGGACTTCCAGATGGACAAATGGGTAATTCTGAAGTAGGACATTTGAATATGGGTGCAGGACGTATTGTATATCAAGATTTAACAAAAATCACAAAATCAATTCAAGATGGAGATTTTTTTGAAAATGAAGCATTACTTGCAGCGTGTGACAATGTAAAAGAACATGATTCAGCGCTTCACTTATTTGGTTTGGTATCTGATGGGGGAGTTCACAGTCATAATTCACATATTTATGGATTGTTAGAACTTGCTAAAAAAAGAGGAATTGAAAAAGTTTACGTTCATTGTTTCTTAGACGGACGTGACACTCCACCTGCATCAGGAAAAGAATATGTACAAGAATTGACAAATAAAATGCAAGAAATAGGTGTGGGTGAAATTGCTTCTGTTATGGGACGTTACTATGCGATGGATAGAGATAATCGTTGGGATCGTGTAGAATTAGCATATAACGCAATGGTAAAAGGCGAAGGAGAAACAGCAGAATGTGCAGTATGCGCAGTTCAGAATTCGTATGATGCTGATAAAACAGATGAATTTGTTCTTCCTACAGTTGTTGTAAAAGACGGAAAACCAGTTGCAACAATCAAAGATAATGATTCAATTATTTTCTTTAATTTTAGACCAGATAGGGCAAGAGAAATCACAAGAACTTTTTGTGACGATAGTTTTGAGGGCTTTGATAGAGGAGAACGCATCAAAACAACATATGTATGCTTTACAGAATATGATGTAACAATTGAAAATAAATTAGTTGCTTTCCATAAAACAGAAATTACGAATACATTTGGAGAATTTTTAGCCAACAATAATATGACACAAGCAAGAATTGCTGAAACAGAAAAATATGCTCATGTCACATTTTTCTTTAATGGTGGAGTAGAAGAACCTAATAAAGGTGAAGATAGAATCTTGGTGAAATCTCCTAAAGTTGCAACATATGACTTACAACCTGAGATGAGTGCGTATGAAGTGTGTGATAAATTGGTGGATGCTATTAAATCAGATAAATATGATGTTATCATTATTAATTTTGCAAATCCTGATATGGTTGGACATACTGGAGTAGAATCAGCAGCTATCAAAGCTATTGAAACAGTTGATGAATGTGTAGGTAAGACAGTAGAAGCATTGAAGGAAGTTGATGGACAAATGTTTATTTGTGCAGATCATGGAAATGCAGAGCAATTAGTTGACTATGAATCAGGGGAACCATTTACTGCTCATACAACAAACGAAGTTCCATTTATTTTAGTAAATGCTGATCCTTCATATAAGTTAAGAGAAGGTGGATGTCTTGCTGATATTGCACCAACTCTTATTGAATTGATGGGAATGGTACAGCCAAAAGAAATGACAGGGAAATCTTTATTAATTAAATAATTGAATAAAAAGATGAGGCTCTGAATTTGAAGTGCACCCCAAGTGTTAGACAAAATATGTTTGACATTTGAGGTGTATTTTATTATGTTTAAGTATTCTTATATATAAAGATTATCTAGAACTGCCCAAAAAAGAAATGGGATTGAGTCCAGTATAATACCGGATTCAATCCTCATTATATTTAAATATTATTTTCTAAATTCTTATTTGCTGTAGAAAGCATAAGTTTAATTCGATTTAATTGATTTACTTCGCTGGCTCCAGGATCATAATCAATTGCAACAATGTTTGCAAGGGGATGATGATGTCGTAATTCTTTAATTACTCCTTTACCTACAACATGATTAGGCAGGCATGCGAAAGGCTGTGCACAAACAATATTGTAAATTTCATTTTCAATTAGTTCTAGCATTTCCCCAGTTAAGAACCAACCTTCGCCTGTTTGATTTCCAAGAGAAACGATTTCTTTTGCCATATTTGCTAAATTATTAATATCAGCAGGTGCATTGAAACGTTTGCTTTTAGAAAATGCTTTTTTTGCAGGAGAACGGAACCACTCGAGTGCTTTGATGCCAAGGTTTGCTTTCCATGCTGTCGACTTTTTCATGCCTAAATGACTAACTTTAAAGTTACTATTATAGAAACAGTAAAGGAAGAAGTCTAGTAAATCGGGTACAACGACTTCAGCACCTTCTTGTTCAAGCAATTCAACTAAATGGTTGTTTGCAGTCGGATGAAATTTTACTAAAATTTCTCCGACAATTCCTACACGAACTTTTTTAATGTTTTTTATTGGAAGATTATCAAAGTCTTCAATAATTTCTTTACACATTTTTGCGAATGTGTGTCGACTTGGATGTTTTTGGGTTAAAAATGTGATACATTTTTGTTTCCATTTTTCATGGAGAGCATTTGCACTTCCTTCTATTACTTCATATGGGCGTATGCGATATACAACACGCATAAAAATATCGCCAAATACAACAGCATACATTCCTTTCAACGCAAGTGGGAGTGTAATTTTAAATCCTGGGTTTTCTTCCAAACCACTTAAATTTAAGGAAATAACAGGAATTTGAGAATAACCTGCTTTTTCTAATGCACGGCGTATAAATCCAATATAGTTGGAAGCACGACATCCGCCTCCTGTTTGGGAAATAATAATAGCGATTTTATCTGTATTATATTTTCCTGAAAGAATTGCTTCCATAATTTGCCCTACGACAAGAAGCGAAGGATAACAAGCATCATTGTTTACATATTTTAAGCCAGTATTAATTGCGGATTTACTGCTGTTTTCTAAAACTTCGATATTATAACCACAAGAACGAAAAGCTGGTTCAACAAGTTCAAAATGAATAGGTGACATTTGTGGACACAAAATGGTGTATGTTTCTTTCATTTCTTTGGTAAAAGGGACCTTTGTAATGGCAGAACTTTGAATATTATGTTCAACATGTTTTTTCTCTCGCACACGGATAGCAGAAAGAAGAGAACGAATTCGGATTCGTGCTGCCCCTAGATTATTTACTTCATCAATTTTTAAAGAAGTATATATTTTCCCGGATTGTGTTAAAATATCTGAAACTTCATCAGTTGTAACTGCATCTAGTCCACAACCGAAAGAATTTAATTGAATTAAATCTAGGTTGTCTTTTGTCTTAACATAATTTGCTGCAGCATACAGTCTGGAATGATACATCCATTGATCCATAACACGAAGAGGACGTTCGACAGGGTGTAAGTGTGAGACGGAGTCTTCGGTTAAAACAGCGATGTCATATGAGTTGATTAATTCCGGAATACCATGATTAACTTCTGGATCGATGTGATAAGGACGTCCGGCAAGAACAATACCTCTTTTACCTGTTTTATCAAGATAGGCAATGGTTTCTTCCCCTTTTTGTCTAATATCTTCACGACAATTCTTTAATTCTTCCCACGCAAGATGAACAGCTTGTTTGATTTCTGTATCGTTAATAGAGAATTTTTTGCCAAATTCTTCAACGAGACGTGTAGAAAGAGTTTCTTCATTTTTGAAAGATAAAAATGGGTTCATAAAATCAACTTTGCCATTTGTAATTTCATCCATGTTATTTTTGATGTTTTCTGCATATGAAGTGACAATAGGGCAGTTGTAATGGTTATTTGCATCTTTAAATTCTTGTCTTTCATATGGTATACATGGATAGAAAATAAAGGAGATACCTTCTTGAATAAGCCATTCAATGTGACCATGCGCTAACTTTGCAGGATAACATTCGGATTCACTAGGGATTGATTCGATTCCCAATTCATATATTTTCCTTGTGGAAGCAGGGGATAAAATTACTCTGAATTTTAATGCATTGAAAAACGTAAACCAAAATGGATAATTCTCATACATATTTAAAACACGCGGAAGTCCCACAGTTCCACGTTTAGCCTCCGCTTCAGAAAGCGGTGTATAATCAAAATATCGTTTATTTTTATAATCAAATAAATTTGGTATTTCTTTTTTTGCTTTTGATTTTCCAAGTCCACGTTCGCATCGATTACCTGTAATAAAACTACGTCCGCCGCTAAATCTATTTATGGTAAGACGACAATTATTTGTGCATCCTCTGCACTTAGTCAAACTTGTACTATATTCTAGTTCATTAATCTCTTCAATAGAAAGCATTGTTGTATTTTGGTTGTCATCATAACGTTCTCGAGCGATGAGAGCTGCACCAAAGGCCCCCATAATCCCTGCAATATCAGGACGAATGGCTTCACAATTAGCAATCTTTTCAAAACTTCTTAGTACTGCGTTGTTATAAAAAGTTCCACCTTGTACAACGATATTTTTTCCAAGTTCTGAGGCGTCAGATACTTTAATTACTTTATAAAGAGCATTTTTAATTACAGAATAGGCAAGTCCAGCAGAAATATCTGCTACAGAAGCGCCTTCTTTTTGTGCTTGTTTTACTTTGGAATTCATGAATACGGTACAGCGTGTTCCTAAGTCGATTGGATTTTGGGCAAAAAGTGCCTCCTGTGCAAAATCTTCCACAGAATAGTTCAGCGATTTTGCAAATGTTTCAATAAATGAACCACATCCAGAAGAGCATGCTTCATTCAATTGAACGCTATCTACAGTTTGATTTTTAATTTTAATACATTTCATATCTTGCCCACCAATATCGAGTATACAGTCTACATCAGGGTTAAAATATGAGGCCGCATAATAATGTGAAACAGTTTCCACTTCTCCTTCATCAAGCATAAGAGCAGCCTTAATTAATGCTTCTCCGTATCCTGTAGAACAAGAGTGGACAATATTAGCACCTTCAGGAAGTTTATTGTAAATATCTTTGAGGGCTCCTATAGTTGTTCCGAGAGGATCGCCTTCATTATTATGATAGAAAAAATAAAGAAGTGTTCCATCTTCTCCCACAAGAGCAGCTTTTGTTGTTGTAGAACCAGCATCAATACCTAAGAAACAGTTTCCTTTGTAAGAAGACAAATCTTTAATAGGTACTTTATGCTTTGCATGACGTAATTCAAAAGCATTATATTCTTCTTGGCTGGAAAAAAGTGGTTCCATACGTTCCACCTCAAATTCCATTTCAATGCGATTAGCAAGGCGTATCTGTAAAGTGGTAAGTGGAATAGAAGGTTCATTTTTTGCGTTCAATGCAGATCCGATTGCAGCAAATAAATGAGAATGCTCTGGTGTAATAATATGTTCATCATCTAATTTTAATGTTCGTACAAATGCTTCGCGTAATTCGGATAGAAAATGAAGTGGACCACCTAGAAAAGCTACATGACCACGAATAGGTTTTCCACAAGCAAGTCCGCTGATGGTTTGATTAACAACAGCTTGAAAAATAGAAGCAGAGAGATCTTCTTTTGTGGCTCCTTCATTAATCAAGGGTTGAATATCTGATTTTGCAAATACACCACATCTAGCAGCAATGGAGTACAGAGCTTTGTAGTGTTTTGCATATTCATTTAATCCTATAGCGTCTGTCTGCAAAAGAGATGCCATTTGGTCGATAAATGAACCTGTACCTCCAGCACATATACCGTTCATACGTTGTTCTACATTTCCATCTTCAAAATAGATGATTTTTGCATCTTCCCCACCAAGTTCAATAGCCACATCGGTTTTGGGAGCATAGTCTTGAAGAGAAGTAGAAACAGCAATTACTTCTTGCACAAAAGGAATTTCCAAATGCTTTGCCAATGTAAGACCACCTGAACCAGTAATTACTGGGAAAACTGTTATCTTACCGAGTTTTTGGATGGCTTTTCCAAGTAAATCAGAAAGTGTTTCTTGGATATTGGCAAAATGTCGTTTGTAATCAGAAAACAAAACCTTATTTTCTGTGTTTATAATGGCAATTTTAACTGTTGTAGAACCGATATCGATTCCCAATCTATGTAGTGTTTTTTGCATATTTAACTACTCCTTACTAAGTATAAGTATCTATTGTTTCCTATTTAAAATAAAATCATATTTTTTACAATACACTACATTATACGACAATCATAAAAAAAAGACAATTGTAAAAATGATACTGAAAATGTTAAAAACCTGTAAACTCTTTGGATTGAATTGACAAATTAGTTGCTAAAAGGTAGAATGAATCACATGTTAAATAAAATATGGAGGAATATAGCTTTATGAATTGGATTCAAAAATTAGAACGAAAATTTGGGCGATATGCAATACATAATCTAATGTACTATATTATTATTTTGTATGGTATTGGATTTGTTATTTCACTTGTAAAACCAGAATTCTATTATCAGTATCTTTCTATGGATGCTGGTGCAATTTTACATGGGCAAATTTGGAGAATTGTCACATTTTTAATGCAACCACCTTCTTCAAGTCCTATTTTTATGGTGTTTGCGTTATATTTATATTATATGATTGGTCAACATTTAGAAGCGTCATGGGGAGCGTTCAGATTTAATTTGTATTTCTTTACAGGGGTGTTGTTTCATGTAATTGCAGCTATAATTGCTTATCTTATTACTGGA
Organism: Faecalimonas sp.; assembly: GCA_020024645.1. Classification (GTDB taxonomy): domain Bacteria; phylum Bacillota; class Clostridia; order Lachnospirales; family Lachnospiraceae; genus Faecalimonas. The sequence goes on along the minus strand of JAHHTN010000035.1, from coordinate 2,065 downwards.
ATTTCATTTCCTCTTGGGACGGGATATTTGAATTTGTCTCTATTTTTTGCTTTTGCTGCTATGTATCCAGATATGGAATTTTTAGTATTTTTCATTTTACCAATTAAAGTAAAATGGTTAGCTATTTTAGATGGGGTATTGTTTGGATATACGATTTTACAAGCGTTTTTACCAGCTTATAGTACAGGAATTATGGGACTTATTACAAAATCAAATGCAATAGCTGCGGGTGTTTCTATTTTAAATTTTGTGATTTTTTATTTTTTGTCAAGAAACTTCAAAGTACATTCACCAAAACAAATACATCGCAGAAGACAATTTCAGAGAGATATACGTAATGCTAACGTGAATCCAGAAGCAAAGGCTGTGGGTGCGAAACATCGTTGTTCTGTTTGTGGAAGAACGGAATTTGATGATCCTAATTTAGAGTTTAGATATTGTTCGAAATGTAATGGAGCATATGAATATTGTCAAGAACACTTATTTACTCATGAACATATAAAATAAGCAAATTAGTGTATAGGTGTTTTATTTATTATAAATAAAGTATATAAAGGAAAAAGAAAGGATAACAAAATGAGAAAAACTAAAATTGTATGTACAATGGGACCGAACACAAATAATCGTGAACTAATGAAGAAACTTGTAGAAAAGGGGATGAACATTGCACGCTTTAATTTCTCCCATGGAGACCACGAAGAACAAAAAAGTAGAATGGATATGTTGAAAGGAATCCGTGAAGAATTAGGAAAACCAGTAGCTATTCTTTTAGATACAAAAGGACCAGAAATTCGTACAGGAATTCTAAAAGATGATAAGAAAGTTTTTCTAAAAGAAGGGGAAATTTTCACTCTTACAACAGATGAAATTGAAGGAGATGAAAAACGTGTTTCAGTAAGTTATGAAGGTCTAGTAGAAGATATTGAACTAGGAAAGAGAATTCTGATCGACGATGGACTTATTGAATTGGAAGTAAAAGCAATAAGTGATACGGATATTACATGTAAAGTATTAAATGGCGGTGAACTTGGTTCGAAGAAGGGCGTTAATGTGCCAAACGTACCAGTACGTCTTCCAGCTTTAACACAAAAAGATAGAGAAGATATTATCTTTGGAGTTGAACAAGGGGTTGATTTTATTGCGGCGTCATTTGTTCGTTCAGTAGAAGGTGTGCTTGAAATTAAAGCGTTATTAAAGGAATGTGGAGTTCCATTTTTGCCAGTTATCGCAAAAATTGAAAATGCAGAAGGAATTCGTAATATTGATGAGATTATTCATTGTGCGGATGGAATTATGGTAGCTAGAGGAGACTTGGGTGTGGAAATTCCAGCAGAAGAAGTTCCGTATTTACAAAAAATGCTAATAAAAAAATGTAATGATAATTTTAAACCAGTTATTACTGCTACACAAATGTTAGATTCAATGATGAGAAATCCAAGACCAACAAGAGCAGAAGTAACAGATGTTGCGAATGCGGTTTATGACGGAACAGACGCGGTTATGTTATCAGGAGAAACTGCTCAGGGGAAATATCCTTTGGAAGCCTTAGAGATGATGGTGCATATTGTTGAGAATACAGAAGAACATTTAGATTATGATATTTTATTGGAAAAAGCACAAGAACATAGAAGACAGGGTATTTCCAGTGCAATAGGATATTCTTCTGTTGCAACAGCAATGAATTTAAATGCAAAATGTATTATTACTCCAACAGTATCGGGAGCAACAGCGAGAGTAGTTTCTAAATTTAAGCCGAAAGCCGACATTATTGGTGTTACTCCGAATGAATCTACGCTTCGTAAAATGCAAATTTATTGGGGAGTTCTTCCGGTTAAATCTATCGAATATCATACAACTGAAGATATTTGTAATGATGCCATTGATTTGGTGAATGCAAAGCGACTAGTGGAAACAGGAGACATTGTTGTTTTGACTGCGGGTATTCCTTCACCAGTGATGAAGAAAGCAAGAGATGGCGTAAGTAATATGATGAGAATAGCGGTTATCGAATAATAGGGAAATATTTATATTTATCATATAGTATGTCATTGTTGCTGATTTATAA
>JAHHTN010000034.1 GCA_020024645.1 Faecalimonas sp. | reverse complement strand
AAGTTAAACTTAATAGAATAATGTGAAAAATGGTTACATTTAATTTGTACTAAATCTTGACATAGGACCAAAAAGGAGTGTAGACAATGAATGAAAAAATTTTAGTTCTAGATGATGAAAAAGAGATAGCAGATTTACTTGAAGTTTACTTAAAAAACGATAATTATATAGTATATAAATATTACAATGGAATTGAAGCATTGGAATGTATTCAGAAAACGGAAATTGATTTGGCTATATTGGACGTTATGCTTCCTGATATAGACGGATTCCGTATTTGCCAAAAAATTAGAGAAAATTTTTATTTCCCTGTTATTATGCTTACAGCTAAAATTGATGATGGCGATAAAATAATGGGGCTTACAATAGGTGCCGATGATTATATAACAAAACCTTTTAATCCCCTTGAAGTCATTGCAAGAGTAAAAACACAGTTAAGACGCTATCAGAAGTACAACAATCCAACAAAAAAGCAGCTTTTTCCAAAAAGTGAATATGACATTAGAGGATTGATTATCAATAAAGACACTCATAAATGCTTTTTGTTCGGAAAAGAAATATCTTTAACTCCTATCGAGTTTTCAATCCTTTGGTATTTATGTGAACATCAAGGCAAAGTTATTTCAACTGAGGAACTATTTGAAAATGTCTGGAAAGAAAAATATTTAGATAATAACAACACCGTAATGGCACATATAGGGCGGCTTAGAGAAAAATTAAATGAACCCGCCAAAAAACCAAAATTTATCAAAACAGTTTGGGGGATAGGTTATGAAATTGAATAAAAACGAACAAACTTATCTGCTTACAATCCTGTTTAAAAGTTATATCTTACAGAGTGTAATTTGTTCGGGAATTATCTTGGTGTGTACGGTTTCGTTAGATATGGGAGTTACTTGGGTACTGGATAGATATGTGGAACATTACTACCTGATATATAGGGGACTTTATGTTTATATGGTAGGGCTTATATTATGGGTAGTTTGCATTATGTATTTGACTTATAAACTTTTAAAAAAGGTTGTTAATTATGTCTACGAGTTACAAGCTGCAACAGGAAAACTATTTGATAAATCAGTAGATTATATTGAACTCTCACCGGAACTAAGCGAAATTGCTATCAACATAAACCGCTTAAAGCAAGAAGCAGAAAACAACGCGCGACTTGCACAGGAAAATGAACAGCGCAAGAATGATTTGATTATGTACCTTGCACATGATTTGAAAACGCCTCTTTCTTCCGTCATTGGCTATCTAACACTACTGCATGATGATGAACAACAAATATCACAGGAGCTAAGAGAAAAGTATCTTTCTATTTCCCTTGATAAAGCAGAACGTCTTGAAGATTTGATAAACGAGTTTTTTGAAATCACACGATTTAACTTATCTAACATAACATTACAATATAGCAACATAAATTTGACCCGTTTATTAGAACAGCTTATCTATGAATTTAAGCCCATATTAAAGGGGAAAAAATTGAAATGTACTCTCAATAGTACAAGCGACATTAGGCTACATTGTGACGCAAACAAAATACAACGTGTGTTTGATAATCTCTTGCGTAATGCGGTAATTTACAGTTATACAGATACAGAAGTTACAATAACCACAGAACTCCAAGAGAACACTATTGTAATTACTTTTGAAAATTTTGGAAATCCTATCGCAGAAGAAAAACTAACACTAATATTTGAGCAGTTTTACCGAGTTGACACAGCAAGAAATACTACAAGTGGTGGTGCCGGATTGGGACTTGCGATTGCGAAACATATTGTAGAACTACATAAGGGGACTATTGTTGCTCATAGTAAAGACGAGTGTATAAAATTTATAGTTACACTTCCGCTTTCGTAGGAAAATCGTAAGAAATTCCGTAGCAAAAAAGAGGCTTTTCTTGCGAACAATCGTCAAAATTAAGGCTTTCACCTTGATACAATTATTGTATCAAGGTGAAAGCCTTTTATCTTTAAGCAAAATATACTATACAATAACAAGGAGGTATGTAGATTGAAATACCAAAAGCGAATTATGGCGTTACTTATATCATGTATGATAATTGTGTTATCTGCCTGTTCTTTTGACGAGCAGAAAAATGAAACCAGCAACGCAAATCCAACAGTACAATCCGTTGAAACAGTATCCGTTACCCGCGGTAATCTTACTCCAACGGTATCTGCTCAAACAACTATTATTCCGGCTTTGGATTTTGTTTTATGTTCTTCTGTTGAGGGTGCTTTTGAAGCCTGTTCCTCAGCCGGCAACAAAATTACTGAGGGTGGTGTGATTGGGAAAGTATCTGAAGAAGAAATAAAATCCCCAGTTGACGCAACGATTCTTTCTATTATCTCATCTAATGAGAGTGTTCCAAAAAATTATCCCTTAGCAACAGCTAAGTACACAGGTTTTGCACTCAATATTGAAGCTGAAAATTTTTTGAAAATATTGCCGGAAAATACAACATTAAAAGCAAAGTTTCAAGTAGTCGATGGTGTGGGACCTACAGAAGCGATTGCAGTTGTAGTACCAGTATCAGAAAATGCGGAAAGCACATTGCAATGTTTAATTGGAAAAGATATTGATGTAAAACCTGGACAAAGTGCTACCGTTGTCATATCAGCCGAAACAAGAAAAGATGTGCTTTTGTTACCACTTTCAGTCGTTGCAGGCAGACAAGGTAAAGGAATGGTAACCGTAATAAAAGACGGAAAACAAATTCAAACTGAAGTTATGCTGGGCGCAACTGATGGTGCATATATAGAAATATTGTCGGGTGTAAATGAGGGCGATACAATTTCTTCTATTCCCCCAAACCTTGACCCAAGGGGTAATTTGTAACATGGAAAAAACTAATAGAGGAAATTTAATTCAAATAAAAAACTTGGTAGCGACTGTTAAATTGAATAATGGTGATACCTTAGTAACTGTAAACAAAGCAAATATGGAGCTAAAGCGAGGAAACAGTTATGCTATTGTAGGCAAATCGGGTTCAGGAAAAACAAGCCTTATATCAATAATAGGTTTATTGAACCACTCATATCAAGGCGAATTTCTTTATAATGGTACGTCTGTTTCTACTTTAACAGATAGCCAGCTATCTATGCTTCGAGCAAGTAATATCGGTTTTGTTTTTCAAAACTATTCTTTAATTAAACATTTAAGAGTTTGGGAAAATATTGAGCTTCCTCTACTTTATTCAAAAAAGAAAATGAATACAAGACAGCGGAAAGAAGTAATACGAAATCTTTTGCAAAGTGTTGGATTAGAAGAAAAAGAAAATGATTATCCATCTAATTTATCAGGAGGCGAACAACAAAGAGTGGCGATTGCCCGCGCACTTGCAGTATCGCCGGAAGCTATTTTATGTGATGAACCTACTGGTGCTTTAGATAAAAAAACCGGAAAACAAATTATGGATCTTTTACATCAAGTTGTGCTTAAAAATGGCATTATGCTTTTAATAGTAACTCATGACCCCGATATTGCAAAGACCTGTAATACAATTTTTGAAATGGACGGAGGGAGGCTTCAATGTGTTAAATATGATTCTTAAAGACCTTCGTATTTCTCCTCTCCGCAATATTTTAACCAGTATTTCTATGCTTGTAGGAATTATAGCAATGATAGGTTCCGTTTTAGTTGGTACTCTTGGTAAAGAGTATTTAGTTTCTGTTAATGCACAGATGTACGGTTGGGTTCCAACATACTCCTTTTCAGTAATGGATTGCCATTTTGAAGATACCATTAAAATGGAGAGTTTTATGGAAAAAGTACAACAATTAGATAATTCGATTGCTGTTACATTTTCTATTCAAGAAAATATGAATTTTGCCCCAATTATATCCCTTTCATCATTGAAAGATAAAAATGACACACTTTATAGAGATTCTATACCTGTTGATGTCATTTTCACAACAACAGGTTACAATAAAGTCTATAATTTACCTATGTCATCGGGGAATTGGTTTTACTCCTCTGAAACAAACAATATTCTTTGTATGGTAGTAAATAAAGAGGCTGAATCATATTTCAATACTTCATATGCCGTAGGTAATCCAAAAAACAGCCTTGCATTAACACCGTTTAACGTAACTGGGATTGTAAATGACGGAAAGGATATACCTACAATCTATATTGACGCACAAGCAATAGAACAGCTTGTTCCTAATATGTGGCAAGTACAAAGTGCAAATATTTATTGGCATATGACTAATGAACTTACAACAAAACAAATGTATTCTGCCTTACAAGATATTTTGAAAGAAACAATAGGAGGTCATTTAGAAAATACAGGAAGAAGCGATATTGGTAATGCTTATGATTCTGTATTAGCTATGCTTCAACTAGGGCTTTTAGTAACATCGTTTTTATTATTGTTTGTTTCTGTCTTGGGACAGATTAACATAGGTTTATCTTCTTTAGAACAACGTACACATGAACTGCTGATTAGACGAGCAATAGGAGCTTCCCGCGCAAATATTGTTACTTTGGTTTTAGGTACGCAACTGATTATTTCAATATTCGTTTGCATTGCATCAATTTTACTCTCACTACTTATCGTTGAAGGTATATGTGTATTTCTTCCACCTGATTCACCAATAACAGCACCAAGTTATCCTATTTTTTCGGCTGTAATAGCTGTAATAACTTCTGTTATTGTTGCATTATTAGGCGGTTTATTACCTGCAATAAAAGCAGCAAAACTGGAACCTGCATTAGCACTTAGATAAAAGTTTAAGAAATTGGAGGAATAAATATGAAAATATTATCTGCTAAAACAAAAATTCTTTTAGGAACGATTTTTACTTTATTGATATGCTTAATGTTTGTTGGGTGTTCTAATTCTGATTCTACATCTGATTCAAGAGGATTTACAGACTTTGAGCATATCGAAGAAGAATATCTTGCAACCATTGACAGTTTGAATTGGCCTAATGGAGTTGAACTTCCTAAAAAGTTGAAAAATGAAGATACAGGGGCTTCTTTTCAAGTTGGTTATGGTGAAACAAGAGCTTCTAATTTGTGGGAATATTCATGGATGAAAGAATGGCTTGACACTTATAATACAAATCCGGAGAGAGCCGAAAAAGCATTAGAAGAATTGGAAAAAGCATTTGATATGCCATATATGGGAAAAGACAGGTGCGATGACGCTACTCGTAATTATTTGCGAGAAAATATTGACAAAGCAAAACTAGGCGACCCATCTGGTTTTAAGGAGTGTATAGATGTTAATTATTGATTGGTCTTACTAACAAGTAATTTTCAAATACATTTAGGGAGATGAATTAAGTAGATGAGAAGAAATTATAAGAGAAAAAAATCCATGTAGGCGATATGTGTATTTTTCTTGTATCAAACAAAGAAAAACCAACCTTGCTAACTTTGAGAGGTCACCTCAATTCCAAAGTTGGTCTTTCTTTGTTAGAAACTGATTGTATATCCCTATCATTCTTTATTCTGAATTATTATTTTGAGTTGTTTGATTTATAACACTAAATTTTATAGCAATATATCGTTCATAAACATAAAAGAACACGACTGCAAAAACAACTCCAATTATATTATCCGCAATTCGTAAAAAGATTGAATATTTTACCCCATAAATATCAGAAGCTATCATCAAGGCTCCCAAACAATTCAGTGCCGTCTTATACTTATAATCTGCACAAAATCCTAGACAAAAACCTCCTAACGGACCAATAACACTATGTAATCCAACTGGAAGTATGCTATATATACAAAAGAATAACGTAGAACCTGCTACAGCCCCTATAAGTCTTTGCATAAACCGTTCCTTAATTTTAGGTGTTTGAGAGTAATCTGAAAGCAATGAACCACAGGCAAATCCAGCCCACATAAATCTTTCAACCTGAAAAGCCATCCCAAGTGCTAGTATTGCACTTACACCTACAGACATCCTAAACATCCATTGATATTTAAAATCAATACTTTTAGCTTTTTTTACTATATTTATAAATCTAATATCTTTATGCTTATCTTTGTGCTTTATATAAAAAATAAGTCCACATATCACTAATCCCGTTAAGGTAAGATAAAATCTTTTCATGAGTACTTCTCCATAAACAGGATTTCCTGATAGATAAATATAGGCAAAACTAAATAAGCCCCCATTCCCCATCTCTGGTTTATCGCAAGTCATAAATAAAATAGCAAAAAATGATATTATGTTAATAAAAAATCCTAATAACGGAAATGTTGCAGAAGCTAGTACAGGTGAAACAAGTAAGAGCAAAAACGAAACACTTAAAGCTATTAATTCATCTCTTATGCAATACCCAAAATCAACAAATCTAACACCTAACAGTATACAAAAAATAGCAACAGCCATAGGACTATTTTCGCTACCAAATATAGTTGATAACGTAGAAATAAATACGATTGCAAATAACACAATCAATATTGAACGAACGAACATACCTGTTCCTAATTTCACCTTTTCACTTCGCATTGAACTTTTACTCATTAAATCCTTAATTACTTTAGGATCAAGTTGAAGAATATCATAAAATTTCATTTTCTTCTCTCCCCTTCGTCAGAATTTTATTTGCCTTAGAAATGTGTTCAAATAATTCTATAAAATCATGTCCCATTTCCCTATATAAATCATAAAATTTTTGGAGCATAATTTCATAATCATTTTGTAAAGCATTTTCTCCTTCTTCTGTCAACAAAAGAGAATAACTTCTTTCATCTGTACATTTTTTTTCTCGCTGAATACATCCTTTTTCATACAAATATTTTAAGCAACGACTAACAGCCTCTTTCTTCATACCACTTACTTTGCTTAAATATAAAGGTGTACAGTTACTCTTTGTTAAATAAATCCAAGCCAATAATTCTCTTTCACTAGAGGTCAAAAATTGTTTTTGCTTCTGTGCTAACATCACTCTAGCAAATTGATTCAATTCTTGATGCATAATTAACATTTTTAGCCAATCAATCATATAATCCTCCTTTTAAAATTAACATTGTTAATTATATGATTGTACAAAAAATTTGTCAATATAGGATTTATTAAAAAACAATTAATTATATAGGTGTCCCTACCTCAATCAAATTTCCATCTAAATCATAAAATCGGATTATCTTTTTCCCAAAATCATATGATACAAGTCTATTCACATATTCAATTGAAGGATATAAATTATCTAACTTTTCAACAAACGCTTCTATATCTTTTTCTTCAAAATACAATTCACAACAATTATTTTTATGAACGATATCTTTTCCTAAAAACTCCTTCCATATTTTTTCATCTTGAAGTACCAAACCTTCCGTTAAAATAACATTTCCAAAATGATCAAGTACCATATCAAGACCAAATAAGTCGTGATAAAATTGTTTTGACTTTTCAATATCTTTAACCACAATCAAAATATTTTTTAATTTCAATTTTAATATTCCTCCACTTTACTAATTTAAATGTGTTAATATATATCCTGCTATCATAGCGATTAATTGATACATAACAACTGCTCTTCCAAATGATTCAATATGTTTCTTCGGATTTTGATACAGTTCCTTTTCTGGTATTTCTGCAAACCGAATAGGTTTTATATTCCTCCACCATAAAAATAGTGTTTGGGAATATCAGCAATTAATTCCGCTCTTTTGTCTGAACTGAATATATAAGTTATTTTTAACTTATACCAAGTCCACCAAAAATAAGCAGCCATACTTCAAAATGTATGACTGCTATTTATGTTCTTCTAGACTCCATTTATTTTTTGTGATTTGTGATTTGATGAACCACTATACAAATTAAAATTGTAATCAGCATATCTGGTAACGTATTTCCCACCAAAATATCAACACGCATCAATAATCTATAAGTTACAAATCCAATTACCCAAATCGCTAGATTTTTAAAGTTAAAAGCAGTTTCACTACTATCTTTTTTTATAATGAAAAAATCTGCAATCTGAATAGCTATCATAGGTGCAAATACAGAACCAATAAAATATAAGAAATCAGTAATATTATAAATAGGGAAGAAAATAGCACATACTATTCCAACAATAGTTGTCGCAACGGCGAACCACTTACCATTCATTTTCGAAAATACAGATTCACTAGAAACACCAGCGGAATAAGCATCTAAAAAAGTAGTTGTTACTGTTGAGAAGACAACAATCAAAAGCCCTGCAATCCCTAATCCAGCATTCAACATAATTTTCGCAATATCCGATTCTCCTGTAAAAATGGCAGACCCCATGCCAATTACATACATCCAAACACTTACTAATCCATAAATAATCACGCTTACCGACGTTGCTTTTACTGGCGATTTCGCTTCTCTAGTGTAATCACTGATAAGAGGAAGCCATGAAAGAGGCATTGCAACGGAAAGCTCCACTGCTGCACCAAAAGAAAGAGTTTCTCCTGATATATTATGCACAGACCCTTTTCCAAAAATAACATAGCAAAGAACAATCGTCAAACCAAACAATAATATCATAGCAACTGTATTTGCCTTTCCCAAACTTTGAATCCCAATAAGTATCCACACAATAATGAGTATTCCAATCACCAAACACCAAATCCAACTTCCTGTATGAAAAATTCCATTAGCAGCCTTTGCACCATCATAAATCATAATAGCCGTCCAGCCTACAAGTTGTATAATATTCGCAACAGAAAATAGTAAACTGCCTTTTTGTCCAAAACTTCTTTTTACAGTTTCCATAGAACTTTTACGCACCATTCCACCAATAATTCCTGCAAAAAACAATAAAATACAACCAATAATATGCCCAACAATAATGGCTAACAATCCTTTTGAAAATCCCAGCGATGCAAAATAGGTTCCTGTCAAAATTTCAGCAATGGAAACACCTGCACCAAACCAAATCAAACCATTTTCAAATAGGGACGTGCGTTTTTCTTCCATCTTATTCTGCCTCCTTTGCATATTTCCCCTGCAAATCAAAAGCATGATTCATAGGACCACTACCTTTACCCAAATCCAACATATATTCTAATGCACCCGAAATATAGTCCTTTGCCAATTTAACTGAACTAACAAGATCATATCCTTTTGCTAGATTTGCTGCAATAGCACTTGATAAGGTACATCCTGTACCATGCGTATTCGAATTATGAATTCGTTTTCCATAAAACCATACTGCTCTTCCATCTACATACAGCAAATCATTAGCATCATTGATGCTATGACCACCTTTACAAAGGACTGCACAATTATAAGTTTCGCTAATATTTTTGGCAGCAGAAATCATATCCTCCTCGTTCTGAATCGTTCGTCCTGCTAAAATCTCAGCTTCAAGAATATTAGGTGTTACTAAAGAAGCTATAGGTAATAATTCTTTCTTTAATGTTTCTATCGCATTCTCCGCAATAAGTCTAGCTCCACTCGTTGCAACCATTACCGGATCTGTTACAATATTTTTTGCTTTGTAAAAACGAAGCCTTTTGGCAATTATCTCAATAAGTTGTACCGAGGAAACCATGCCAATTTTCACTGCATCTGGACGAATGTCCTCAAAGACTGCATCTATTTGTTGTTCTAAAAATTCAGGAGTAACCTCCGAAATAGCGGTAACGCCAGTTGTATTTTGTGCTGTCACTGCAGTAATAGCACTCATGGCATAAACTCCATTCATAGTCATCGTTTTAAGATCTGCCTGAATGCCTGCCCCACCACTGCAATCACTTCCAGCGATTGATAATGCTGTTTTCATTCTTCTTCTCCTTTTCTCGTTGTTTTATTAAACCTTAGAAAGTTTTTATCTACTGCCCTAAAATCTCAAATTACTTTGAAATATACTTCCAAAAAGAATCAAAATTCAAAAAATCTCCCAGATAAAAATCAACCGTTTCCTGTAATTCTGTTTGCTGATTTTCAGAGCGATCATACACACCTATTACAGGAAACCCATCCTTTTTTGCCGTTTGTGCAGCATGTAATGCATCTTCAAAAACAAATGTTTCAATTTTTAATGTTTTCAAATGTTTCATAGCCTCTCTATAAATTATCGGTTCACGTTTACTATACCCTACAGATCTGCAAGTAAATATTTTAGAAAAATAATTCCGAATACCGCAACGCCTTAATGCAACATCTATCAAACTACTATCTGTAGCAGTTGCAATGCACATTTTTACATCATGGTTCTGCAAATTTCTTAAAAATGCCTCAATTCCATACTTTAATTGTACCTTCTCTTGATAAAAAAATGAAATCATCTTATTAATATCATTCATAATCTGAACAGCAGACAAGGGCACACCATACTCTTTTTGATAATAACAAGCTGCTTGATATAAACTGAAAGTTTTAAAGGTTTCAGATAAATTTTCTTTCGGTACATACCCAATAGAACGAAGATAATCCTCACCAATGGTATCCCAAATAGACATGGAATCTAATAAAGTTCCGTCCACATCAAAAATAGCTCCTCGCATCATTTTCCAAGCATTTCCTTTGATAATACAGTAAGAACTTTACATTCTTTTTCAATATCTATAGCCCCAAAAATTGCTGATACCAAAGCAACACCAGCCACACCAGAACCAGAAAGTTCTAAAATATTTTCTTTATTAATACCGCCAATAGCAACTACAGGAATTTTAACTGCATTGCAAATTTCTCGTAAAGTTTTATGCGAAATAGTGTTTGCATCTAATTTTGTTTTGGTTGAAAACACAGCACCTACCCCTAGATAATCCGCCCCAGCCTCTTCAGCCTCAAGTGCTTGTTCCATCGTTCGAGCAGACACACCTATAATTTTATCATCGCCTAAAAGTGATCGAACCTTTCCAACTTCCATATCACATTGCCCAACATGAACACCATCCGCATCACATCGTACTGCTATATCCACATTATCATTGATTAGTAACGGTACACGATACTTTTGACACAATTGCTTTATTGCTAAAGCTTCTGACAAAAATTCATCCTCTCCTAATTCTTTTTCTCTTAACTGAATACAGGTAGCACCACCGTTCAAGGCACATTCCACTTGTTCCAATAAAGTCTGTTTCCCAATCCAACTTCTATCCGTTACAGCATATAAAAGCATAGTCTCTTTACTACAATTCATATGTATTCCCTCTCTTTACAATATTCTATAATTTGCACGGCTTTGCAATGTTTCTCCATCTAAATGATATATCGCATCAATAATATAATTACGATAACTAGAATTTCCATCCATGGAAGAAAGTCTCTCATAAGCAATTTCTCCACACATTCCCATGGAACATACTGCCGCCACAACTGCCTCTAATTTATTTTTAGAATTAGCAGTTATATATGCTGTCGTTATAGCCGAAAGTTGACACCCTGTACCTGTAACACTACTCATCATTGGATGACCATTATAAATGCAATAAGCTTTTTTACTATCTGCAACAATATCAATACCACCAGTGATTGCAATAATTGCATCGCATTTTTTCGAGAAATCTTTAGCAAACAGAACAGCTTGCATCAAATTTTCCTCTGTTATGACATCTGCCATATCTACGTCTACTCCCTTCGTAGTCCCTTGGCCATTGGCTAAAGTTTTCATCTCTGAAATATTTCCTCGAATTACATCAAATTGAATTTCTTCCAATAAATGAAAAGCAGTTTTTCTTCGAAAAACAGATGCTCCTACACCTACAGGATCTAAAGTTACCGGATGTCCCAACTGATTAGCTTTTCTCCCTGCCATTAACATAGATTCAACTGTACGACAATTTAATGTTCCTATATTAATATTAAGCCCATCACAAATTGCTGTAATTTCTTCCACCTCCTCCAAGTCATCAGCCATAATAGGAGAAGCACCACAAGCCAATAAAATATTTGCACAGTCATTAGCAGTCACATAATTTGTAATATTATGAATAAGGGGACTTTTTTCTCTCACAGAATCGATTATATCTTTCAGCATCCTTTTCTCCTTATGAATTGATTTTAGAAATAACATTTACCTTTTTCAACGATTCTACAACAAACACAGAAAGTATAGCCCCTCCTGTAGTGGAAATGAGAAAAGGTATGATATACGCATAAAATGCTATATTTCCAGCAGATACACCCATAAAAGCAATTGCAATAGGATATGCACTAAGCCCTCCTAGTATTGCTGTCCCAAACACTTCTGCTAAATAAGTTAACCATGTATTTTTTGTTTTCCAAAATACTATTCCACAAAGTAAAGCACCACACATACTACCTGGGAATGCCAAAAGGCTACCTAATCCCATCAGATTTCGTAAAAAACTACTAACGAACGCAACCCCAACACCATACCAAGGGCCAAGCAAAATGGCGCAAAGAATATTGACCATATGTTGTACGGGTGCACATTTGCTACCAAAAACTGGAATCGAAAACAAGCTTCCAACCACTGCTACAGCACACAAAATTCCTGCTACACATAATTTTTTTACATTTTGATTCTTCATTTTATCTCTTCCTTTCTATATGAGAACGTCAGCAACTGCAGCGTTCTCAAAAATGCAGAGAATCCCCTCTGCCTAAGAATATCGGTCGAAACTTACTGGTTTCCTCTCACGCCGGAACACGGCTTCCCATCGCTGCTATTTACAAGATAAAAGGCGCTCCCCTCCTATCCGCCCGAAACTAATCGGGATGTTGCTATTCCCTTAAAAGGAACATATAAAAACGGAAGACACCTGATTCGATGACTTCCGCAATACACACATTTTAGTATCCCTACGTTGGCATTATCCAAATCAGGTTATCGGTCTAAGGTCACACCTTACTCTCAGCCTGTTTACAAGCTCCCGTTTCTATAAAACTATTTCAGTATGCTCTTTTTCAAATGAAATGTCAAGATTTTTGAAACATTTTACTCCATCTATCTCATTTTATCAAGATCAATTAATCTTTGATTACTACTTCCTCTAAACTCAAGCAACAAATCTTTTTTATCCTCAATAAACTCTCCGTCAACTAATACATCAATATAAGATAGCATCTCATCTGTAACATCTATGTGTACCTTACCATCTTTTATCAAATCAACGTCATATGTATATCCTGTATAACACCATATTGATTTATCAGGAAATTTTGCCCTTATATTCTTCAACAGTCCCACAAGTACTTTTTGATTTTCTGGCTCAAAAGGTTCCCCACCCAAAAGTGTAAATCCCGAAATATATCCTGGTTCCATTGCTTTTAAAATTTCCTTTTCCGTCTCACTTGTATATGGCTGTCCATAATTAAAATCCCATGTTTCCGAATTGAAGCATCCTTTACAATGGTGCGTACACCCGGAAACAAACAGACTAACCCTGACTCCA
This sequence comes from Faecalimonas sp., assembly GCA_020024645.1. Classification (GTDB taxonomy): domain Bacteria; phylum Bacillota; class Clostridia; order Lachnospirales; family Lachnospiraceae; genus Faecalimonas. The sequence goes on along the minus strand of JAHHTN010000034.1, from coordinate 4,921 downwards.
GGGCCGTCTGCTATATCGTGTTTTTTTATGTTTCCGTAATTCATATTTTCCCCTCATTATAGGTGCAAAACTCTATCCTTAATTTCCTGTGTTCTTCCTTGATTCCAAAATTGTGTACCAATGTATCCACAAGTTCTTCTAGCAACAAACATCTTATTCTGATCTTTGTTTCCACAATTTGGACACTCCCATACAAGTTTACCATTTTCTTCTTCTTTAATTATAATCTCGCCATCATATCCACATTCTTCACAATAATCACTTTTTGTGTTCAATTCAGCATACATAATATGTTCATAAATAAACTGCATAACATTAAGTACTGCTGGAATATTCTGCTGCATATCAGGAACTTCAATATAACTTATCGCTCCACCTGGGGAAAGTTTCTGAAATTCAGATTCAAATTCCAATTTATCAAATGCATTTATTTCTTCCGAAACATGTACATGATAACTATTTGTGATATAATTTTTGTCTGTAACACCCTTGATAATACCAAAACGTCTCTGAAGACATTTTGAAAACTTATATGTTGTAGATTCCATTGGTGTACCATATACAGAATAACTAATATTTTCTGCCTCTTTCCACTGTGCACATTTATCATTGAGTTTCTGCATAACAGCCATTGCAAATCGTCTTGCCTCTAAATCTGTATGAGATTTTCCAAGCATTCTTACACACATTTCATATAAGCCTGCATATCCAAGAGAAATTGTTGAATATCCATCATAAAGAAGTTTATCAATAACTTCTCCTTTTTTAAGTCTTGAAATCGCTCCATATTGCCATAAAATAGGTGCAACATCTGAAATTGTTCCAAGAAGTCTTTCATGGCGACATCGAAGTGCTCTATGACAAAGTTCAAGTCTATCTTCTAGAATTTCCCAAAATTTATCCATATTTCCTTCAGATGAGCAGGCTACATCTACTAAATTGATTGTAACAACTCCTTGATTAAATCTTCCATAGAATTTGTGTTTTCCATCTGGGTTTCTCTGTGAATCTTCAACAGTAAGGAATGAACGACATCCCATACACGGATAAACCTCTCCTTGTTTTAATTCTTTCATAATTTTAGCTGAAATATAATCTGGAACCATACGCTTTGCAGTACACTGTGCAGCAAGTTTTGTAAGATCCCAGTATTTAGAATCTTCAGTAATATTATCTTCATCTAAAACATAGATCAGTTTTGGAAAGGCAGGTGTAATCCAAACACCCTTTTCATTTTTAACTCCTTGCATTCTTTGTTTTAGCACTTCTCCAATAATAAGTGCAAGATCTTCTCTTATCTGTCCATCTTCCACTTCATCTAAATACATAAATATTGTAACAAATGGAGCCTGTCCATTGCATGTCATCAATGTAATTAACTGATACTGAATCGTTTGAATACCACTTTTAACCTCTTCCTTCAAACGACGCTCTGTAATTTTTGTAATGATTTCATCATCAAGACTTTCTCCACATTCTTTTCTTTCTTCGATAACATTTTTTCTGATTTTTTTACGACTGATATCCACAAATGGAGCAAGATGAGCAAGTGTAAATGACTGTCCACCATATTGATTACTTGCAACCTGTGCAACTATCTGCGTTGTAACATTGCATGCTGTAAAAAAACTATGTGGTTTCTCAATCATAGTTTCACTTATAACAGTTCCATTTTGAAGCATATCTTCAAGATTAATCAAATCGCAATTATGTTCTTTTTGAGCAAAATAATCCGAATCATGAAAATGGATAATTCCTTCTTCATGAGCCTTCACAATTTCCGCTGGAAGTAAAATACGTTTTGAAAGATCTTTACTCACCTCGCCAGCCATGTAATCTCGCTGTGTAGAATTAATAACAGGATTTTTATTAGAATTTTCCTGATTCACTTCTTCGTTCATATGTTCAATAAGAGCTAAAATTCCATCATCTGTAGTATTAGATTTACGAGTGAGTTCTCTTTTGTAACGATATCTTACATATTTTTGTGCGACTTCGTATCCTCTCATCTCCATAATGCCTGTTTCGACCATATTTTGAATGTCTTCTACATTAGCCGCATGTGTGAATTTTTCAACTTGACTTTCAATCTTATGTGCAATCGCAGCAATCTGATACTGATTAAGCTGATAGATTGGATCTACCTCTTCATTAGCTGCTTCAATCGCACTAATTATCTTATTACTGTCAAAACTTACTTCTTCGCCATTTCTTTTAATAACTCTTAAATTAAACTGATCCATTATATCCCTCTTTACTTTTTGTACTATATATTGCAAAACACTTTTTTTAATTACTATATATTGTGTTCATTTGCTTATTCTACATCAAAATTTTTTTTAATAAAAGACTTGACTTTTTTATTTTAACGAAAATCATCATATTTTTGACAAAAATTTTTAACCATTATATTCTCTTGGCTCTTTTATCTTCATAAAATAATTTTTAAACTAAATAATGGAGTTGGATTATGAAAACCCAACTCCAACACTTTGTTTTAAAATTTATTTCTTTTTACGTCTCTTTCCAAATAAAACAGCTAAAGTTCCAGATGAACCCGCAAACATTGTTCCTAATAATCCAATAGCTGATAAATCTCCTGTTTTTGGTACAGATGTCACTTCTTTTGCTTTCACTGTAACAGTAATTGTCTTTTCAACAATCGCTCCATTGCTATCAGTTACTTTATAAGTTACATGATATATTCCAACTTTAGAAGTATTAACATCATTTGCAATAACATTCTCTTTTGTTAATTTAATTGTACCATCTTCCTTATCTTGTGCTGTTACCTTTGCCAATGGATCAAAAGAATCTCCCACTGTTAGTATTTGGTCATTTGCATTAATAACAGGAGCTTCATTACTCTTTTTTTCCCATTTTGCATATAATATCATATCACTTGTTACGGCAGAAGAGAAGTTGTACTGGTTTATACAATCTTTTTCTGTATACCAACCTTTAAAAACAAACCCTTCTTTCACTGGATTCTGTGGTTCTTTGACCATCTTTCCATTCTCAACGATTTCATCTTCAACAAGACTTCCACCCATACTATTAAATTTTACTGTACAGTCATTTATAGCTACAATATCAGTATGGAATGTCCAATGTGTAGGTTTTCCTGCATTATCTTTTCCCGCTTGTAATACTGTTGTTTTTTCTCCTGCTGGGATTGTTAATATATTTGTTTTTTCATTAAATGATGGATGCTTTTCTTTTACTAATACTGAAATCAATTTTGATGAAATAACCTTACTTAAATCAACGCTCTTACTTCCATCAGGATTAATTGTATAAAGATTATCAAGATCAATTACAATATTTCCTGTATGCTCCTTAATCACACTACATCCGATGTATTGAGTCATTCCTGCTGATAGATATACAGTTTCTTGATTGACAGAATGCCAACCTACTTTTAAATTATCACATCCTCTAAAATCAAGAGTTTTTAATTTTGAATTTCCAGAATAGTTAATTCTGCTTATTGTTTTATGATTAGAAATATCAATACTTGTCAATTTAGAATTATTGTTAATATAAACCCTTTCTAATTTGTCTAATCCTGTGAGCTTTAAAGAAGAGAGAGAGGTATTATTAATTGTCAAATTAGTTATTTCCGTAAAATACTCAATTCCCTTTATATTTTTGACTTCCACATCCGATATTTTCAAATAATCCGCTGACTTTATTTCTTCATTCGATAATACACCGTCTTTATTTTCATCAACTTGCTTAGATATTTCTCTGCGAAAACTTTCATCTGGAAAATGTACTTCATCGAGTGCTATTCCTTCCTCTTTGACATTCTCTTTTTCTGATTTCACTACTTCAGGCTCAGCCTCATTTTCCGTTTTTTCTTGTTTGTCTTCTGTATTTCCCAAAATAGATTGTGATGTTTCCACTTTTTTTTGCTTTAACTCTGGTTGTTCCACCATATCATTATCTGTTGTAATCGTCTGCTCTTTTTCTACATTATCCTGTGCCATTACAGGAAGTTGAGTCCCCGCTACAGCAGTAGCCCCAATCATCACTGCCAAACCCATAGCTAACACTTTTTTCGCCTTCATACTTCTTAACTCCTTAAATTTATTCCAAGAAACTCTTCCTTGTTTATGGTTATAATACCTGTATTCACTAGAAGATTCAAGACTTTTTTTGATTTAAAATAATCTTTCTATTAACAGAAGATTGAAAAATTTATATAAATCTTATGTTTTATGCACGTTTTTATAAAAATATTGATTTTAATTATTTTTTAGTTTATAATGTATACTTTATAATTAATATATAAAGTTTTTTTATGAAAGGTAACTAAATCATGCTTGATTCTTTTTTAGAAACCAATATACAAAACAAATTGAAGGTTATAAATAATATATATTTACAAAATACTATTTCAACCGATGAACTTCATTCAACTCTTAATTTAAGCTTTTCAAGAATTGATATGCTTATCGATGAATTGAATGATGATTTTGAAAATGTATTTAAAATCATCAAAAACAAAAATTCATATTCCATTTTATTTGATAAAAATTGCAATTTAGGATATTTAATTCATTCCATATATAAAACCTCCAGTTTGTTGCACTGTTTAAATTTTTTAATAACTAATGATGGACATACTCCTTTTTCCAAATTTATAGATGAAAATTTTTTAACCAAGTCAAGTGCATATCGCATTCGGCAAAAATGTGATATATATCTTCATGGTATCGGTTTAAAAACCAAAGGAAATTGCATTATTGGTGACGAATATAGAATACGTTTTTTAATTGCTCTTTTATATTGCAAATACGGAATTGATTGTTGTGAAATAGATGAGAATTCACTTTCTATTGCAGATGATTATATTTTATCTACTAATCCAACAATTGATATAGATTTTCTTAAATATACGAATTCTGTATATGAT
>JAHHTN010000033.1 GCA_020024645.1 Faecalimonas sp. | reverse complement strand
TTCAGCTTTTCACTTAACGCTTTTGTATCTGGTTTTACAATAACTGGTTTTTCTTGTAATCCTAAAACTGCTTTACTTAGTTCTGCAAGTAATGCTTTCATTTCTTTTTCACTCACATCACTTGGATTTTGAATTGCTTTTTCTACTTTTGCTTTTGCTGCTACATATACTTCCCAACTATCTTTTGTATAAGCACTTTCTTCTTTTACATTTTTCACAAGGTTATCAAGTTCTTTTTGACTTTCCTTTACATCTGCACTCTTCACTAATTGCATTGCTGATGCTAGTTCTTCCACCATTGCATTGATTTCTGATTGTTCTGTCGCTTCTGCAATTACTTTTTCTGCTTTCTTAATTGCTTTTTCCAATTCTGCTACACTTGATGTTGTAAATCCTTTTGTTTCTAACGCTTTTGCTTCTTTCAGCTTTTCACTTAACGCTTTTGTATCTGGTTTTACAATAACTGGTTTTTCTTCTGTCAAACGCATTTCTGCAGCAGATGCGTAGTTATTATTACTATTTGTATAAGATTCTACTGCATACAATCTTACAAATTTCGCTTCACGTTCATTGAATGATGCTTTTTTCCAACCAGGATTTTTATCCCAATCTCCAGAAACTACTTCCGTAAATTTTTCTCCATCCATACTCGTTTCAATTCTATATTTTGTAATAAAACCATTATTGTAATCGCTACGAGTCTGTAAACGAATTCCATTTACTTTCTGTGCTTTTGGAAGTTCTAACTGCAACCATAAGTTTTCTCTTTCTGTACCATTCCAAGATGAATGCCATATTGTTGCCTGATTATTATCTAGTACATTAACTGCTGCCCCTTCTTCTCCAGGTATTTTTGATTGCTCACTTCCTGCTGTTGCTTTAATTCCTTCTACTTTAATATCCTTAGAATCATCTGCATTCGGATCTTTTACAGAAAAATCATTTAGAATTGTTGCTCCGATTTTATTTAAATTATTTAAATTTTCTTTATTTGGAGTGTTGGAATATTTTGTATTCTCTCTTACCCATTTCCACTCCCATTCAAACCAATTGATTTCTCCTACTTTCTTTCCGTCTAATTCATCATTTCTTGCCTGAATCCATTTCTGCCATCTTACTTTATAGAAATCTTTTAATAAACCTGACCATTGACGGTTCGAGTAATCTTTTAATCCTCCACCTTCTGCTTGATTTATAGATCCCCATGTTGTTACTAAAGCTTTCGCATTAAATTCATATAAATCTTTTGTAAAATCATCTGCATTTTTTGCCAATGCTTTTGCTTGTTCTACCCATGTACCAAGTAAGTAATATTTGCTTGTACTTGTTACTTTTTCCATGTTATCAATAATACTTAAAAATGTATTCGCGTATTTATTGAATTCTTCTTTATTTTTTGACTTAAAAGCACTTGCCATTTTACGCTGATATTCTTGTGCACTATTTGACAATACCTGTTGTAACATTGTTGCCAAATCATACATATACCCATTGCTGTTTTTCAATTGATCATAGTCTTGTAAAAGAAGATTTGCTGCTTTTTCCAATTTTTCTTTATCATAACTGATTACAGCATTTCCCCAAGTAGATGCTGCCGAAATATCCAAGGCCGGACGAGCATTTACTACTGACTCTGGTGCTCCTTGTCCAAGCATGTTTAAATCTGCTTTATAGACTGTATCTTTCATAATCAATAAAGATTCATATGCTGATTTGCTTTCTTTTCCATAACGTCTCTTAGCATAGTCTTTCAACCAATTATCTAAATTAATTTCTTCAAGTTTTTGATTTGCATTATCTGTCCAAACTGTTTCAAACAAAAAGTCGTATAATAATGGATTATTTACACTTGCTTCTGGAGTAATTCCAATACCTTCCATATGCTTTGCACGATTTAATGCTGCAGGTATATTTTTCGCTATATTGTCTAAATGCCCGTGAAGACCAAGACGCCCACCAAAGTTATTCAACATACAGAATACCCATGGTGTGTCATGGAATTCTCCACCACCTGGTTTACCACCATATGCATTTGGATTTTCTTCATTCCAATGTGGTGTTTTTTCTGCATAAAGGTCTAATACCAATGCGTGTTTTTCTCTTCCATCTAACCCTTTAAGTAACGCTGTAGTTGGATTTCCTTGCCATGATTGTATAATCCAAATAGCATCTTTATCTGCTGCTAACATTGTATCTAATACTTTCTCAGCAATTACAGTCGGATTTAATCCACCTGTATTTCCCCCTTCATGGAATGGATCTGTTGCATAATAGTGTGCACTTTCTCCATATACTTCTTTCTGTGCTTTATAGAACAGTTTTGCATATTTTTCAAAAGAGGCACTATCTGTTTTTAACATATCTGGTCTTCTAAAAGAACACCAAGTTCCTTGTTCAATCACTTCTGCCGAAGGGTCCTTTTCATGAATATTTGTAGGTACCATTCCACTGTATCCTTGTAAAACTGGTTGCATTCCAAGTCTTCTCATTGATAAGTGATTTTTTCTTGCTAATTCTGTTCTTTCTTCAAACCACGAATCATGGATAGGTCCTCCAAATCCACTTAAGTTTGCCATATATGCCCATGCATAATATGCTGGACCTGCAATATAGTCTTTAATCTCTTCATGTGTATATCCTAAATTTCCGAGGAATCGACGCCATACCTCTTCCTGAGCAGTCGCATCTAAAACAACATTTACGCCGTTTAATGCCAACCAATCAAGTTCATTACGCCATTCTTCTTCTCCCCAGAACGCCATAGAATAAGACAACGTACAATAATTATAAGAATATCTTGTTCCTACTTTTGTTTCCTTATGTACTTTTTTACCTACAGACACTACATTTTTAGGCATATCAGCCTGATCACCTACTTGTGAAATATTTACATTACAAAAATATTTCAAATAATGGTTTAATCCCATCGCAAGAGAAACACCATCATTTCCTGTAATCTGTACTTTTCCATTGTTGTCACTTAATTCAAAATAATCATATCCTGTTTTATTTGGATTTTCTTGTAACTTTAAATCAAACCATGCTTTATATTTCGCACCTAATCTTCTCTCGATAATTCCACGAACCTCTTCATAAGTTTGTTCAGGTGTTACTTTTTCTGTTCCCGCATAACTACTATCTTTAAAATCCTTTATGGCTACATTTGGAAGGGTCTGTACTTTAGTACCGCTCTTTTTACCTGTCGCACGAATTTCTTTAATTACAGCAGCTGTATTAGCAGAATTGTACTCCATATACACACGAATAATACGTGCTTCTTTTTTGTTGGCTTGATAAATTTCTCCTTTATCTGTACAACTTTCTGTAGAAGTTTTCTCTGCTAACTTATCGAAATCTCTTCCATTCATACTTGTATAGATAGAATATTGAGAATACCCTTTTTCTTGTGTAAATATTTCTACTGTATCTAAGCTATAATTTTCTTGCAAATCAATATCAACATATCCTGGATAATATTCTCCGCTCCATATTGTATTTTTGCTTCCATCATTTACCTTTGAAGCATTTTTCTGATTTGAATTCGTATGTACTGGTTTTTTAAATGCAATACTTGCCGAATCATCGATTTGTTCTTCTGCTCCATACACACGGAACTCTGCCACAGCCGGCCATCCATTTCCCTGACTATTTTTTGTAGAATGCATTACAACCTTCACGTCAGAATATGCTGTTTCATCAAATTTATATCCCTGTATAAACTTATCTGTACGATTCGCTTTTGCATGATCTACAATTTTTGTATATGTCTTTGCACCTTTTGCTTTTGCTAAAATACTATATGTAAATTCATATTTGTATTGATCTGTAGCACCTACATGTTCAAATGCAATCTCACAAGCATCCATCATTCGATCTTCTCCAAAAGAAAGTTGAATATACTTCTCAGAATCTTGTGCTGCATTGTGAAATTTATATAATGTTTTATCATTATCGTCTACAAGACGATCTTTTCCTTCTGATGGATTTTCATTTCCATCTGTTGTAATCTGTGCCTGTGCTGCAATATTATTGTAATCTGATAAGTGTACTTCCTGCATCTCATACACTTCGATTTCATGAATAGACGGCCAGAAATATACTGTTCCACCATCATGTGCAATCGGCTCAGACAAAACAACTCTAATATCTGAAGCAGATGCTGTTTGCTGTAATTCAAATACAGCATCTACCGTCTCATTTGCATTTCCTGTTGTTGTAACTACTTTTTCACCAATTGAAATCCAGTCAGATGTAATACCATTTTGTGCACGCTGTACCGTTACTTTTACTTTACGGTTTGCATAATCATTTCCTCCAACTTTTACAACTACCTTTTTTACATTTGTTCCGTTTTCAGCTAACTTCATGTCTACAACGGCATCTTTACGCTCTGACCAACCATTTTGTTGCCATGAAGTTTTGTCATTCCCATCAACTAAATCTGACACGGAACCACTCCCAGTATTCTGTACAGTAATTTTTACGCCTTCTTTTCTAGCAACATTGACAAGTTCTTCTCTCGCCTCTGCATTTAATGGCACACTAAATACTGGCCCTGACACAAGACAAAAAGAAAGCAATAAACTGCACACTCTTCTCATTACCTTTTTCATTTGTTCTCCTCCATTAAATATTTTCTGTAAATACTATGTAACCTTTTCATCATATCACACGTTATACGCAAATACAATTTTCCTATACATTCTTCTCTTGTTTTTTTCTTTTCTATTATATAAAATGGATACATGAATAACTAAGAAAGAGGTGCACCTATGTCAACGCAAAACAAGTCTCTTGCAGATAAGGCTTATCATACAATTAAACATAACATTCTAAATCTAACTTATCCTCCTGGAATGCCTCTTACCGAAGCAATTTTAACCGAAGAATTGGAAATGAGTCGTAATCCTGTAAGAACTGCTATTAAAATGTTACAAGCAGAGGGATTAATTGTTTCCGGCTACCACAAATCTATGACAGTAAAAGAAATTACAAATAAAGACATCGAAGAAATTTATCAATTAAGAGAACTCTTTGAAGGTTCTGCCTTTAAACTCATTTTTTCTTCTAACCGATTTGAAGAATATTCTTATCGCATCGAAGAAAAAGTTGTTCGAATGTGTGCCGTAGCAAATAACCCGTATGAGTGGGAAGTTGCCGATACAAAAATGCACTTAGAAATTGTTAGTATTTTTGATAATACAAGAATTAACAAATTCTATGAAAGTAATCTTTTTGAACTTATTCGCATGGGGTTATATTCCCTAAAAAACGGCATGCAAATAGAAAAGACCAATGCAAACTTAAAGAAAATGGTACAATATATGCGAAGCAATGATTATGAAAATGCATATGCTATTTTAACCACTGATCACTTTATGACTGGAAAAGATAGTGCCTTAAGCGAATACCATCACGAATAAAAATAAGAAGCACATTCCCCCGAAATGTGCTTCTTATTTTTATATTATACTATATTTAGTTAAACGACTGCTCTGTTCTTTCAATAATCTCATCCTGCAATGCTTTACTTAAATTGCGGAAGTGGTCACTGTAACCCGCAACACGAACAATTAAATCTTTATATTCATCTGGATGTTTTTGCGCTTCAATCAATGTCTCTTTATCAATAACATTAAATTGAATGTGATGTCCATCCATATTAAAATATGCTCGTACTAAATCTGCCATATGTGTAAGACCTTCTTCACCTGCAACAACACTTGGTGTAAACTTCTGATTCAACAATGTACCACCTGTTCTTAAATGATCCATTTTTGCACAAGATTTAATTACTGCTGTTGGTCCATTTACGTCTGCACCTTTTTCAGGAGAAATCCCTTCTGAAACCGGTTTTTGAGCAAGACGTCCATTTGGACTTGCATTCATTACTTCTCCAAAATATACATGGCAAGTTGTTGGTAACATATTTACTCTATATGTTCCCCCCTTCATGTTCGGTCTGCCTGTAACTGTTTTCTGATAGAAATTAAATACATCTTTCATAATTCCATCTGCATAATCATCATCGTTTCCGTATTTTGGCGTTTTGTTACGAACAAGGTTTCCAATTCGTTCATATCCTTCAAAGTTATGTTCCATTGCTTCGATGAGCTCTTCCATTGTAAACTTCTTCTCATCAAATACATTGTATTTAATTGCTGCTAAAGAGTCTGTAATTGTTCCAATACCTACACCTTGCAAATAGTTTGTATTGTATCTTGCTCCTCCAGCGTTGTAATCTTTTCCTTTTGAAATACAATCATTTGTAATAATAGAAAGGAATGGTGCTGGCATATATTCTGCATAGATTTTCTCAATAATATTGCTTCCTTCAATCTTAAGATCTACAAGATATTCAATTTGTTTCTTATATGCATCGTATAATTCTTCATAAGATTTAAAATCTTTTGCATATCCAAGAGGAAGACCAATTTGTTTTTTACTTACAATGTCGTATCCATTATATAATGTTAATTCTAAAATCTTTGGAAGGTTAAAGTATCCTGTTAAGATATAAGCTTCATTTCCGAATGCACCCGTTTCTACACATCCACTTGTTCCACCACGTCTAGCGTCTTCGATAGTTTTTCCTGCATTTAATAATTCCTGAATAATTGCTTCTGTATTGTAGAAAGCAGGCTGCCCCCATCCTTTTCTGGAAATTTCACAAGCACGTTTTAAAAATTTTGTCGGTGTTTTCCTACTAATTTGTACATTCGAACTTGGTTGTAACAATTTCATCTCATCCATACAATCTAAAATCAAGTAACTTACTTCATTAACACCATTTTCTCCATCTGGTGTAATACCACCTGTATTTAAGTTAGCAAAATCTGTATATGTTCCACTTTCTTTTAAAGTAACACCTACTTTCGGTGGCGCTGGTTGGTTATTAAATTTCACCCATAAACACTCTAATAATTCTAACGCTTTTTCATCATCCAAAATTCCTTCTTCTGTATCTTTCTGATAGAATGGGTTTAAATGCTGATCAAATCTTCCCGGACTATAAGCATCCCATGGATTTAATTCTGTTGTTACTCCGAGATGAACGAACCAATACATCTGAATTGCCTGCCAGAATGTCTGTGGAGCATGGGCAGGTACTACATCACAGTTCGCTGCAATCTGAAGTAATTCTGCTTTGCGTGTTTCATCTGTTTCTTTCTCTGCAAGTTCTCTTGCGTATTGTGCGTATCTTTCCCCTAAAATAATAATGGCATCACAACAAATTTCCATTGCATTCAACTGTGCCTTTTTATCTAATGCTTCTTTATCATTTAAGAAATCCAAATTATTTCTTTCTTTGATAATATCATTTTTATAATCTAAAAATCCTTTTTTATAAATTTTTTCAGAACCCACTGTATGTCCTGGTCCACGTTGTTCCATAAACTCAGTGAAAATACCTGCTGCATAAGCATCTTTCCATTCTTGACTCATATTTGCTAAAATTTTATGACGAACAGAACGTTTTTCCCAGAAAGGAATAATTTTCTCTTCTTGCAATTTCAAATCATTTTCTGTCACACGGAAATAAATCAAATCTCTCGCATTCATAATTTCCATGTCTTCTACTGTATGACAACATAACTCTGGAAATGATGGTGCGGCCTGTGGTCCATCTCCTTTTTCCCCCACAATCAACTCTCCGTCATTGATGCATAATGTTTTGTTTTCCATAAAATGTTTAAATGCCAACGCACGAAGTTCTGGTACAGATACGCTTCCTTCATACATCATATATGCATCTGTTTCTAAATCTGCTCTTTCCATGTAAATATGTGGCTCTGTCTCCAAACTCTGTTTTCTTAACTTACGGATTCTTTCGTTCATTCCTCTTTCCATCTTTTAACCTCCTATTTTGGTGTTTGTAAAACCATTCTTCTGGAACATCTCTTTTAACTCTTCCATTCTCTCTTTAGATGGAACAGTAAATTCTTGTCCTTTATATGTAACATCTAACCTCTGATACTTACTACTTGCAATATCATGGTATGGCAACAGATTTACCTGTGCCACTGAAATATTCCCTTTTAAATATGAAATAATCGCTTGTATTTCTTCATCACTGTCATTCACTCCACCAATAACCGGAATACGAATATAAATTCTTGCTCCATTATCACTTAAATATTTCAGATTAGTGAAAATCAGTTCATTGCTCTGTCCCATATATTTTTTATGTTTTTCTTCATCCATTAATTTGATATCATACAAAAATGTATCTACATATGGAAGGACAGTAGCAAAATTTTTCTGTGGTGCAAATCCACATGTATCAATCGTGACATTATAGCCTTTTCTCTTTAATTTTTTCAAAAAGTCTTCTATATATTCCATGTCTTGTGCCATCACTTCTCCACCTGAAAGTGTTACACCCCCAAAAGACGCCTCATAAAACATATAGTCTTTATCTACTTCTTTCATTAATTCTGCAATTGTATACTCTTTACCTACCACTTCTCTTGCATTATTTACACAATAGTCTACGCAAGAACTGCACACTTTGCACTTTTCTCTGTCCGTACATTGCTTACAATTTTCTATATGAATTGCCTTTTCTGGACAAACCTCCTCGCAGGCACGGCAACCTGTACACTTCTCTGTGTTAATCATAACTTCTGGCACAAAACTCTGACTTTCCGGATTATGACACCACCAACAGTTTAGATAACAACCTTTGAAAAAAATAGTTGTCCGTATGCCGTCTCCATCATGCACAGAAAATTTTTGGATATTAATTACATTTGGTGTTTTCATATTCCCTCCATTTTCATTATAATGAAATTTTCGTCTGCTTTTTTCATTATAGCACATTGTTATTCTTTTGTCATGCTATTTTTCTATCAAAATAAAACGTATCGTAATGCTATATACATATAGATAGGAACGATTTTTTGTATTATAGAATCATCTTGACTTGACATTAGAATCAACTGGTAATATCATAAAAAAATATAATCAGAAGAAACGAGGTTGGAGATAACAAGAATGGATACAAATACAATCATCGGTCTTAGAATTAAAAATTTACGCACCGAAAAAAAATATACATTAAAATACCTAAGTGAACACACTGGACTTTCTATTGGATTTCTTTCACAATTAGAACGCGGAATGACTAGCATCGCAATAGATTCTTTAGATAAGATTTCAAAAGTTTTAGAAGTAGAACTATCTAGTTTTTTCACTACCAATATGAAACAAAACGATATTCATATTGTAAGACGCTATGAGCAAAAATCCACTGTCATCAACCCTGAAATTATTGAATATCCTCTAACAAATCACGCAAAAGATTTCGATTTACTCCCAAGACTTGTTGAAGTTATGCCTTCTTTACAAGAAGATGGCGAATTAGAACTTTATTCCCACGACGGCGAGGAATTTATATATATCTTAGAAGGTATCTTAACTTTACAGATTGAACATGATATTTATCATCTATATCCTGGTGATTCTGCACATGTACATTCCAATCTTTCTCATAACTGGAAAAATGACACGAACAGTATTACCCGATTTCTAACTGTACACACACCAAATCCTTTTCATCAAAAATAACGATTCCCTATCTGTTATTTTTGAAAAGATATGTACAGCCTTTGTTTTTCGTGATATAATAATAGACAGATAAAATTTGTATTTCAGAATCGGAGGCGTTTACAGTGGGATTTTTAGTTGGCATTATTGCAATCAGCATTATCGCTGCCATTGTCGCAGCAGTTGTTTCTGCATCAACCGGTGCTTTAATTGGCGCTCAGGAAATAGATGACGACGAATAAGAATGGATAGAATAGATTGTTTCGGCAATCTATTTTTTTGTATAAAATAATAGAGCAGGAGTATTTTAATCCCGCTCTATTATCTACTTAAACACCTTTAATCCGTAATTCCCATACTAATTTCCACATCATCTTTTCCTTCTACAATTGCTTCCACTGCACATTCCAAAGCTTGAGCCATTGTTTCAAGAGACATTGTCGATGTCCCAATTGGCTTACCTACACCTTGTTGTGTGGAATATGGTACATGGATAAATCCACCTCGGATATTTGGATATTTCTTATTTAAAATATAAAGTAAATCATACATGACATTGTTACATACATATGTTCCCGCTGTATAAGAAACACTTGCCGGAATTCCATGATCATTGATATTTTTCACCATCGCCTTTACAGGTACTGTTGCAAAATATGCCACATCTCCATCTTCTTGCGATTTCTCATCCATAGGCTGATTTCCCGCGTTATCAGGAATGGGAGCTTCGCACAAATTAATTGCAACTCTCTCAACCTGTATATCCGATCTTTTCCCTGCCTGTCCTACACAAAGCACTGCATCTGGATGACACTCTTCAATAGCCTTCTCAACTGTTTTCCCTGCTTCACCAAATACAGTAGGAATTTCTAACTTGATAATTTCCACGCCTTTAATTCTATCTGGAATTAATTTTACTGATTCATAAGCCGGATTAACGGCCTCTCCACCAAATGGGTCAAATCCTGTAATTAAAACTTTCATTTTCTGCCTCCTTAATATACTTCCGGTTCTGGGGTAATAATTTTCCCTTCCATCATAATCTGTCGGTTATCAGCATAAATATTCGGTTCCATACAAACCAAATCATAATGCCCACTAGCTTCATGCACTCCACCCAACGCAAGATTCCTTCCAAATCCAATATGAAATGTTCCATATGCCGATTCATCTTCAATATAACACTTTCCTCGACATTTTGATTGAGAATTTAATCCAATTCCAAGTTCACTTGCAACCAATATGCCTTCATCTTCGTAACTTTTCAAATATTCTTGGAGCTGACATCCTGTAATCGTATCTTGTATCTTTTTGATTTTCCCTTCTGCAATTTCTATTTTTGTTGGATAATCGGCTTTTCCAATATATCCAAGCGAACCATCTAAAACCATGATCCCTTCACTCTTAGTTTCTTCAATAGGAACATACACTTCGATACTGGCAGATGAATATCCTTTCCCATCTTTTAATACTCCATTAAAAAATCCAGCTTTTCTACTTCTTTTATAGACTTTCAAATCAGTTCCATTCTTAGAAGTAATATGAATAACGCTTGCCGAATTCAAGTATTTCATAATGACCATTGCAAGCATTTTGCTTTTCTTTGTATCCATAGTCATAAAATTATAACCTAACATAGGCTTTCCATCATTCGTACAAAGAGGAAGCGATAAAAATTTTCCACCTTGTTTAATTGCTTTTTTTGCTGCTCGAGTCGTAACTAGGGAATAGTTCGTTGCACCTATGATTACATGATATCCAGTAAAAATATCTTCATGCTGATCGAAAAACACTCCTACTTTCATTCCTGTTTTTTCTACAATCATTAAATCTACAGAAGCACTTCTCTTCAATGCAAATTTTTTCAGTGCCTGAGCCTCTTCAATCGTTTCTTCACTCGTAACAATCAAAAGTTTTTGCCATGGTTTTAACTTAACCCACTTTTTAATTACAATCTCAGCTCCACGATCTATCCCTTCCATTTTTTTACCTCAGTTCTTTTTATTTAAACATAATCATATATGCAATTTGGAACACCAGCATAAGTACTGCAACGACAACCTGATTTCGTATTACAGTAAATCTGTTTTTCATATCCAATAATGCAACTGGTACAATATTAAAGTTAGCAGCCATCGGTGTAAGCAATGTACCACAGTACCCACAAGTAAGAGCAAGCATACCAATTAATACCGGATCAGCACCATAAGCAAATACAAATGGAGCTCCAATACCTACTGTCATAACAGTAATAGCTGCAAAAGCATTTCCCATAATCATCGTAAATAACATCATTCCTACCGCATATACAATAATACCGACATTTACATTTCCTTTCGGAATTACATTTCCTACAATCTTTGCAATCACATCGCCTACACCTGCTGCTGTAAAAATTGCTCCCAAACTTGCAAGAAGCATTGGTAACATACTTAATGGCCCTACAGTAGAAAGCATACGTTCTGAATCATTCAATAATACTTTTGGCGTATTTGATTTTAAGAATAGAATTAATAATATTGCTGAAATAAGTACACCTACTCCTACTCCTACCAAAGCTCCAAGATCTGTAAATAATGCAAATCCTAAAGCACAAATTCCAATTGCAAGTGCAGGAATAAAAATTTTCATACCTACTTTATCATAGTTTGCTTTTGATTCCTGTTCTGTTGGTTTATCATGTTTTCCAATTTTAACTTTCTGTAAAATAGCCGGAATACACATTACAATAATTAACACACCATTCACTTTTGCAGGAATCCATCTACCAAACGCAAGTACAACACCTAATACGATCCAAAATATACCCGTTCCTGTTCTAGAAGGATTCTCTTTATCTAACACATTTTTCACACCTGTGTAAATCGAAATTAACCCAATTAAAATATAAACAATCTCTAATAACTTTGTTCCCAATAACTCTTCTGAACTCATAAAAAATGACATAAAAGACCCTCCTTCCTATTTCTCTTTCTTATAGTATTTTTTCATTAATTTCTTATCTCTGAAAAGATAATAAACAATTGTAACTACAAGTGAAAAAATTGCTACAGGAATTTCTACTTTTGCTAAATCCACAAGATCCACTTTATATCCAAGTCCATCAAGTGTACCCTGTACAAGAAGTGCTCCACTTCCTCCAATGAATAAAACTTGGAAGAAGAACCATGTAATATTTTCCATACCAGAAGCCATTCCTTTTACCTGTTCTTCATGTTCTTCATTTGCTTTCCCTACTGTATTCTCAATTGCCGCATCTGCCATTGGCATAATGACTGGTCTTACAAAACCTGCAACACCACCAAATCCAACATTAAATGCTGCAAAAATCGCCCTCATAATACCGTAAGCAACAACAACCGCACCAGCTGTAGCTCCTTTGATTTTTCCAATCAATGCTGCTGCAGCTTCTTTTAAACCACTTCTTTCTAATGTTCCAGTGACAAGCATAACAATAATAAAAATCGCCATACTTCTGTTTGCCACAAAACTTGATCCAAGTGTTTCTAAAAGACCGTCTACACCTAGTCCTCCTACTAATGCCGTTACAACCGCTGCCACTAAAATAGTTAAAATATTGTCCAATTTTAGAGCAAATCCCGCTATAACAATTACAATCCCAATCAAAGTAATGTACTCCATACCTTTCTCCTCCTTTGTTTCCTTTTTTCTTGTTATTTATTTTCAAAGCTGTCAACAATCAACGGTCGTTGTCTGATGCAGCTAATTGAAACAAAATCTTCTGTCTTTTCTTCACTTGTTTCAAAAATACTCTTTCCTTCTATAAACATATCAATCGTTGCTAAATCATGGATGACATGAGCCTTTGCACATAAGTGTAAATACTCATCCTGCGCAGTTTCATCAGCAACCTCACTTGTATATGCCACAGTTGTAATCCATGGAAAACGAATAGATGGATATCTATGTTCCGATTGATATTCAAATGGAATCCAGTAATTAATCATATCTTTATAGTAATTTGCAGGGAATAATTTCGGCATCCAGCCATGCGCAAATTTTTCAAATTGTTGCATCCACTCTTTGTTCCATTTATAAATATCTTCTTGAGATCCAATTGCATCTGCAATAACATCTTCCATTTTCTTATTCACCAAATAATTGCTCTTATATTCCTCATTTGTCACATACCAAAAATATCCATATAGCAACGATCTTGGAAGCCAAAATCCTTTGAAGGATGGTGAAGTATATCCAGAAAATTGTTGTTCCCATTCATGACTTGGTACACCATGATTATCTACAATAATATCAGGAAGTGCTCTGTACCATAATCTAGTCAGACCCATTGCTTCCGTATGAATTGTATCTTCTTTAAAATGTTCATGATAAAATTCTTTTCCAATTGCATTAAATCTCGCAACATGAAATTTCCAATATGGGTTATCTTTCTGTAATTCATAATGAATTGCTGTTCCATCCACATTTTCCATTGGTACAATGATTAAATTCATTTTTTCAGATAAATCTTCATACTTTGGATTGGTAAGAAGTTCTTTTAATAGCATAAATGCTGAATTTGTACTCGAAACTTCATTCGCATGGTGCCTAGAATTAATAATCTCCGATGGCAACAAATTAATTCTTTTTGTACTCGAAACATATCCGTCGCAGTTTGGCAGAATTTCGATTGCATAAATATCTCTTCCAGCATATGAAGTTGCAGTTTTATAAACAGAAATTCCAGATACTTTCTTTAACTGTTCTATAATCTCTAAATACTGTTCATATCCAATCAATGTATGTTCTAATAAATCAATTTCACGAATATCTAACTCTTTCATTGATTCTTCATATTTCGGTATGTGCATATCAAAAATCTGTCCGTTTACATCAAGTTTTACTACATCAACTCCAGCATATCCTTTACAGGAAGATAGAATCCCTTTATTAAATAATGTGGCATATGCTTCCGCTACTTTAGTATTCCCTCCATCTACATGAATATACGCAGTTACTGTATTTGACTCATATGTCAACGCATTCATATAAATATGCAGTTGTTGTCTTGTCGCAAAAGAAGTAATCTCTTTCTTTGTAGAAATTAATGCTGGTTTTTCTGCCATTATATCATATAATGTCACTTTAAAATACGGTTTCCCATCACCTTTTTTTAACATTGGAAGAATAAGTCCAGGAGCATCTAACATCTCACCAGAATGTCTGATTCCATAATTTTTAAAGAAATCTGTTCCTACAAAATACATATCCTCATGCAATGCATCTAAAGTAGAAATCAAGTCTTCTCTACATGGTAATTTATAATCCGGCTCACTTGCAATTACTTCCAATGAAAGTCTTGAGAAAAATGGTTGTGTTTCTAAACAAATATTTTCTCCGAGTTTTCCTTCAATAAACTTCTGTAAATCTGTCAAAACTTCTTTTTGATAAATATCCCAAATACATTCTACATCTGTTCGTACGCGTTCATTTAAAACTTCTTTCCCATTAATGAAAACTTTCACATACCCCGTTGCCGGATGTACTTTTCCCATCTCTGGATACGCATCCAAATAAGATCTTTCTGTATTAGTTGCAAGATAATCTGTTTCTAAAATTATATTTCCTTCTTCATCTTCTGCTTCTAGACAATATGTACAATCTTTTTCCCCTTCATATACAGAAAAAAGAATATTTTCTTTATCCATTTCAAGTTTTTCTTCAATAATATCCACAATCGGATACAATTCTTGTAGATAACGAATCGGTAAATCATACCATTTATCTGGATTATCAGAGTCAATATTCGCATAAGAAGGTGTTGCACCATTTTCATCCAACCAATCCGTCTGTCCATCTGGTAAAAATGGTTTAAACGCAATACGAATTTTTCCTACTTTCTCTTTTAATAGCTTCGGAATAATGATTTCATCAATCCAAGAGAATCCTTGTTTATATGCACAAAGAATTTCTGTATGCGAAAGTTTTGCTCCTTTTACTTCTATTTGTTCCTTAATTTCTTTTTCTAATCTCGCCCTAACATCTGCCTCTTCACTCAACGCAGCATAAACTTCTACTTGATCTCCTAATTTTATTAATGGATACGCTTTGGATGCTAATATTTTCTTGCAGACATCTACTTCCCAAGGAATATCGTATTCTTTTTCGTATACTTTTTTCATACCTTTGTAGTTTTCAAATGTGACATTAGGAAATTCCTTCTGCACCTCTTTTTCAACAGGAATAATCTCCGGTGATACATACGCTGTCACAGAATCTCCTAACTCTTCTTGGAATGCTTTCAAATAACTAAGTTGACCATCTAAGTTTTTCATCGCAAAACTATCTGTCAATTCCATCAATCGATCTGTCCATCTTTCTGCATTAGGAAGTAATGGGAATTTTTCACAAATCCATGATGAAAATCTTTCCAAGTCTTCGCCTTTTCCAGTTACATATACCACCGTTCTCTGCTCCTGCTTCTCTAGACGGACTTCACACTTTTCGCTTTCTTCAATCATAAACACATTTCCAATATAAGATTCATCTGCAACAATAGGTCCTTCATAACCTGTCGTCTCCATTCCGAAACGAAATGCTATATTACACGCAGCAATAATCATTGATTCATCTGCATTCTCCGGAAGAATAATCTTCATATCTAAGCTATCTGGAAGCATATCTAAGTTACGATCTTTTAAAAACTCTCCTTTTTCAAATACAGACTCTAAACCTTTTTCTTTCCTCCAATCCAAATCTGGAATTTTCTTTGCACTTTTTGTCGCTGACACATATTCTTTTGGTGCTTTTGTCTTTGTAAGCCCTAAGTCATATTGTAAAAAACTTACAGGTACTTCCTCTCCTTCCGTTCTGGAAACAACTGGAAATTCAGCCGATACTGACTGAAATCCTTTTAAAAGGGCAAACTCGATTAATCGATTTCTATCCTTTTTTCCCATGTTTTCTGGAAGATGAATTTTCTTCTGTTTCTCCACGTAAACACTCCTTTCTCCCTTTCATTTTCCTTTAGTGTACTTTATTCCGTACTTCATTCTATTAATTTTGTTATTATTTTAGCAATGTCTTGGTTACATGTCAAGACTTGTACTTCTTCCAATTTCTGTGATATAATTGTTAGACATAAAAATAATAAAGGATTATATATTTCATGAGAAAAAAGGCAGAAAATACTACAATAAAAGAACGATTAATAACCGCAGCATGGGAATTATTTTTAGAAAAAGGATATGATGCAACAACTGTTAACGAGATTATAGAGCATTCACAAACATCTCGAGGATCATTTTATCATCATTTCAGAGGAAAAGAAGATCTTATATTCAGTCTCGCATATTTCTTTGATAATGATTATGACAAATGGTTAGAATCTCTATCACCTGATTTAAATGCCGTTGACAAACTAATTGCATTTGATGAATTTGTTTTAGATAATTTGGAACACTCTCCATATATTTCTTTTTTTCAAACATTATATGGACTTCAAGTTATGACACAGGGTACTAGACATATCTTAAACCCTAAACGTCGCTATTATCAAATTCTTAATCAACTTGTAAAAGAAGGTTTCGATTCAGAAGAAATTATTTCATCCGAATCTTATACTGAGATTAGTGAAAAAATCGCTTCCTTAGAACGCGGTCTTACTTATGATTGGTGTTTACAACAGCAAAGATATTCTTTACTCCATTATGGTCATGGCATTGTCTGTACTTATTTAGAATCTTTGCGAAAACACTAATTATATTATCTTTTCACACCCAAAAGGAGGTACGCACTAATTCCTTAGTTTGTACCTCCTTTTATTTACATTTAACAATATTTGTGTACGATTTCTTGCATCTTATCAAACTGTTGTTCCATTTCATCAACCAATCTGAACTGTGTGCGTGCACGTACTAAATTGTGTTCTGGATATGTCGTCTTAAAGTATGTATCTCCTTGCAGATAATCCGTTAAAAAACGCATTCCACACTCTAATGTCATTAATCTTGCTCCCCATGGCAGACTTTCTATTTCTCTTGGGGTCAAAACATCTTTTGTTGCTTCTAAATATCCTCGCACATAGGTCTCATACAGTGAGATATCAAAATGCATCAAATCTAAATCTTTCTCATCTTCTGCTGCTGTTGCGGCTCCAAAACGAATCGAATCACCAAAATCATTTGCTGCAAGTCCTGGCATAATTGTATCTAAATCAATAATACATAAACCTTTTCCTGTTTCAGCATCAAATAGAATATTATTTAATTTTGTATCATTATGTGTTACTCGCAATGGAAGAATTCCTTCTTCTTGTTGTGTAACTAATACTCCACAATCTTCTTTTCTCTTTGATACAAATTCAATTTCTTTACGACATGAATTTGCTCTGTTTTTTATATCTCTTTTTAATGCAAATTCAAAGGCTTCAAATCGTTTTACTGTATTATGGAAATCCGGAATTGTTTCATTCAAATCAGATGCCGGATAATCTCCTAGTTGCTTTAGAAAATGTCCAAAACTATTTCCTGACTGGTAAAATTGCTCTGGATCTTCTACCGATTGATAACAGACAGAGTTTGGAATATAGTGGTAACTTCTCCAAGGTTGTCCCTCTCCGTCTTCAAAATAAGTCGAACCATCTTTTGTCTTAATCGCAGAGAGTGTCTCTCTATCCGGATCTCCACCTTCTTCTCGAATAATATTTCTTAAATATTCTGTTACATGAAAAATATTATCCATTACACCTGCAGGATCTTTAAAAACATTACTATTTACTCTCTGTAAAATATAGCAAAATTCATCTCCTGCTTCTTTTGGCATATATACCGCATAAGTTTCATTAATATGCCCTTCTCCAAATGGTTTTACATAACTACATTGAGGGCCAAATCCAAACGCATACAAAGCATCTTCTAAATTCAGATTACCTACTCCGTCTATTTTTCTTCTTGTAGAAAATACAACTTCTCCAGCTTCTACTTTCCTCTTAGATTCGATTGTACAATTTGCCTTTACAACACTGCCTAAACCAATATGTGCACCACTTGCCACATATGAATCATGATCTACTACTGCTCCACTATTCACCAAAACACCATCTTCAATCACTACATGTGTATTCACCACTGCTCTTTGCATAATAAAATTACCATGTCCAATCTTCGCACTTGGACTAACGATTGCTGATGGATGAATAATTGTCGGCACATTATAACCCGCTTCCAATAGTTTTTCTGTCCAATATAAACGCATCCCATTATCTCCAAGTCCTGCTACAGCTGTATCATACTTTTCAAGGAATGCTTGGTAATCACAGCATTTTCCAACTACGTCTGCACCTTTTACCGCATCATCTAAAAAAACAATATCTCCATATCCTAATTGTACTGCAGTTTCTTGAATCATCTGTCCAAAACCGCCTGCTCCTAAAATTAATAAATTTTTCATTTATATTCCTGTATAAAACTTAAATCGTTTTATATG
>JAHHTN010000032.1 GCA_020024645.1 Faecalimonas sp. | reverse complement strand
AAGAAGCGCCAAAATGGGAAATGATTGCTGCGAGAATACTTTTCCTTTCTTTTATGTGTAAATTAGATAAAACAATGCAGGAAAATGAAATAAAGTCTTTTTATGAAAAGATAGTTTTTTTGACAAAAGAAGAGCTTTATGGAAAATATATTTTAGAAACTTATACAAAAGAAGAAATAGAAGAACTAGAAGGCTTTTTAGATTCGGATAGAAATAAACTGTTTAATTATTCGGGTTTAGAACTTTTGTTGAGCCGATATATTATAAGAGATGGAAGAGGTGTAGCATTTGAAACACCACAGGAAATGTTTTTAGGAATTGCAATGCATCTTGCTATGAAAGAAAAAAAGAATAGGATACTTTGGGTAAGAAGATTTTATGATATGCTGAGTACACTGAAAGTAACTATGGCAACTCCTACACTTTCTAATGCAAGAAAGCCATACCATCAACTTTCGTCTTGTTTTATTGATACAGTTCCAGATAGTTTGAATGGTATTTATCGAAGTGTTGAGAATTTTGCCAAAGTAAGTAAATTTGGTGGCGGAATGGGAATGTATTTTGGAAAAGTACGTGCAAGTGGAAGTGCTATTCGGGGATTTCAAGGAGCTGCTGGTGGAGTGATAAGGTGGATTCGACTTGTGAATGATACAGCAGTTGCAGTAGATCAGCTTGGAGTTCGTCAGGGAGCAGTATCGGTTTATTTGGATGTATGGCATAAAGATTTACCAGAATTTTTGAAGTTAAGGACAAATAATGGGGACGATAGAATGAAAGCGCATGATGTATTTCCAGCGGTCTGCTATCCAGATTATTTTTGGGAAGAGGCAAGAGATAATTTAGAAGGAAATTGGTATTTGATGTGTCCGCATGAAATTTTAACGGTGAAAGGATATGCTTTGGAAGATTCTTTCGGAACTGAGTGGAAAGAAAAATATTTGGATTGTATAGCAGATGAAAGGATAGAGAAACGAATTATTCCAATTAAAGATATCATTAGATTGATTATTAAAAGTGCAGTGGAAACAGGAACTCCTTTTACATTTAATAGAGACCATGTGAATCGAGCTAATCCCAATGGCCATAAAGGGATGATTTATTGTAGTAATCTTTGTACAGAAATTGCGCAGAATATGAGTGGAATTGAAGAAGTGGAAGAAAGGATTGAAACGGCAGACGGAGAAACAGTTATTGTTACAGTTACAAAACCAGGAGAGTTTGTAGTATGTAATTTGGCAAGTTTATCCTTAGGACATTTAGATGTGGAAGACGAAGAAGAAATTTCCAGAATTACTAGTTATGTAGTGAGAGCACTTGATAATGTGATTGATTTGAATTTTTTTCCTGTTCCATATGCTAAAATTAATAATGAAAAATATAGACCGATTGGTCTTGGGGTTAGTGGATATCATCATATGCTTGCTAAACATGGAATTGTATGGGAAAGTGAAAAACATTTGGAATTTGTAGAAAAAATATTTTCACGCATTCACTACGCAGCGATTGAAACTAGCAACAATCTAGCAAAAGAAAAAGGAAGTTATCAATATTTTGAGGGAAGTGATTGGCAGACGGGAGCGTATTTTGAGAAAAGAAAATTAACAGATGGAAAATGGAATCAGTTGCGTCAAAAAGTGAAAAAGCAAGGACTTCGTAATGGGTACTTGCTTGCAGCAGCACCAACAAGTAGTACAAGTATTATTTCTGGAACAACTGCAGGATTAGATCCAATTATGAATCGATATTTTTTAGAGGAAAAGAAAAACGGATTAATGCCTCGTGTGGCGCCTGAACTTTCATTCGAAACATATTGGCTATATAAAAATGCACATTATATTGATCAAAGTTGGACTGTTAGGGCTTGTGGGGTTCGACAACGTCATATTGATCAAGCTCAAAGTATGAATCTTTATATTACAAATGAATATACCTTTCGCAAAGTATTGGATTTGTATATTCTTGCGTGGGAAAAAGGAGTGAAAACAATTTATTATATTAGATCTAAAAGTTTGGAGATAGAGGAGTGCGAGTCTTGTTCGTCATAGTGAAAGGAGTAAAAAAATGGATGATTTAAAAAAAAGACCGTTATTTAATCCGAAAGGAGATGTGGATGTACGAAAAAGAAAATTGATAGGTGGGAATACAACGAATCTAAATGATTTTAATAATATGAAGTATACCTGGGTGAGTGATTGGTATAGACAGACTATGAATAATTTTTGGATTCCAGAGGAAATTAATTTAGGGGTGGATATAAAAGATTATATAAAATTACCACATCCAGAAAAAAGAGCATATAATAAAATACTATCATTTTTGATTTTCCTAGATAGTATTCAGACTGCAAATCTTCCTAATATAGGTGAATATATTACTGCTAATGAAATTAACCTTTGTCTTTCTATTCAGTTGTTTCAAGAAGCAGTGCATAGCCAAAGTTATAGTTATATGTTGGATACAATTTGTGAACCGCAGGAGAGAAATGAGGTGCTTTACCAGTGGAAAGAGGATGAGCATCTTTTAAAAAGAAATGAGTTTATAGGTAATCTTTATAATAGATTTCAAGAAGAAAAGAGCAAAAAAATGCTTGTGAATACTATTGTAGCTAATTATATTTTGGAAGGAATTTATTTTTATAGTGGATTTATGTTTTTCTATAATTTAGGAAGAAATAATCTGATGCCAGGTTCTGTACAGGAGATTCGTTATATTAATAGAGATGAGAATACACATTTATGGTTATTTAGAAATATTTTATTAGAATTAAAGCAAGAAGAACCAAATTTATTCTGTGAAGTAGATATCGAACGTTATTGTCAGATGATAAAAGAGGGATGTGAACAGGAAATAAAATGGGGACATTATGTGATTGGTGATGATGTGCAAGGACTGAGTAAAAAAATGATTACTGATTATATACAATATCTAGGAAACTTAAGATGTAGTAATCTTGGTTTTGAACCGATTTATGAAGGGCATGAAGAAGAGCCAAATAGTATGAAATGGGTTAGTCAGTATGCAAATGCAAATGCCATTAAAACAGACTTCTTTGAGGCGAGAAGTACAGCATATGCAAAAAGTAGTGCGTTAATAGATGATTTATAAAGCATAACGAAAAGCATATAAAAAGGGATTGTACCAATTGGACAATCCCTTATATTTATTCAATTAACTGATTACATAATCCCGTTAACTGCTTTTGTTAAACGAGAAACTTTTCTTGCAGTAGTATTTTTATGATAAACACCTTTGCTACCTGCTTTGTTGATTTCAACGATAGCAACTTTTAATGCTTCTGTAGCAGCTGCTTTATCATTAGCAACAACAGCAGCTTCAACTTTTTTGATGCAAGTTTTAACTTTAGATTTAATTGCTTTATTTCTAGCAGCTCTTGTTTCGTTTACTAAGATTCTCTTTTTAGCAGATTTAATATTAGCCAATCTGAACACCTCCAAATTATGTGAATTTTCAATTATTCTTTCATTAGAGCCGGACACGGAACGTTCTAATGAAACATACTCGTTCATTGTAGGCTAATTAACTGTGCTTGTCAATACATATTTCTGAAAAAAATGTAAAACATATGAATAAAAGGAAAAAATATAATGAAAGAGGTATGTAATGGTTGAAAAATATGCAATAAGGACAGATTTAGCTTTGGAAGAAAAAGAAAGATTTGAGGCTGATAATGTGGAGGTGCAGGGAGTAATTCTAGAAGAAGAATATGATAAAGAACGAGAGATAAAAATGACCAGGGTGATGATTGAAACGGAAAATGGAGCAAAAGTAATGGGAAAACCAGTGGGAACTTACATTACATTAGAAGTACCAAATCTTATAGTTCCGGATGAGGATTATCATAGAGAAATTTCTGAAAGATTAGCTCAATTAGTAGGAGAATTAATAAAAGAAAAAAAGAAAGAGTATGATGTACTCGTTATTGGACTTGGAAATAGAGATGTAACACCAGATGCATTAGGTCCTTATGTCGCAGACAATCTTATAGTTACGCGTCATATTATTAAAGAATATGGGAAATATGCAATGGGAGAAAAGAAAGTGCATATGGTAAGCGCTATTGTTCCAGGTGTTATGGGGAAAACGGGGATGGAAACGGTGGAAATTGTAAATGGTATTGTGAAGGAAACGAAACCGGATTTTCTTATTGCAATAGATGCACTGGCAGCGCGAAGTACAAAGCGATTGAATCGTACGATACAAATAGCGGATACAGGAATACATCCGGGTTCTGGTGTTGGTAATAATAGAGGAGGAATTACAAAAGAGACATTAGGAATTCCAGTCATTGCAATAGGTGTTCCGACAGTGGTAGATGCAGCGACGATTGTTAATGATACGATGGAAAATTTTTTGGTAGCACTTGAAAGTTCAGAAATGTTAAGAGGAGTTGGGGTGGTTTTACAAGGGTATAATTCAGCGGAAAAATATGAATTCATTAGGGAACTAATTTCCCCACATCTAAATGGTATGTTTGTGACTCCAAAAGATATCGATGATACGATGAAAAGAATTAGCTATACTATTTCAGAGGCGCTTAATATATTGTTTTCCAATGGACAGGCGTAATAAAAAATAGATAATTTTCATATAATGGTAAATATTTGAGTGGATAATGGCTGAAAGGTGGGAAAAAATTGCGGGGTAGAAAAAAGGTGATAAAAATATTTGTTCAAGGAGTAATACTGTGTATGGGGGTATACATTTTATATAATGGAAGTATTAGGATTGCTGATGAATTTAAAGGAGAAATAAATGAAGTTTTACAAAGAGAAGCCGAAAATACATTTATGAGTAATTTGGCTTATGTCAATAGAGAAAAAAAGAATTTGCAAGAATGGGTTGTCAATCGAGCAATGGAAATGCTGCCACTTGGCAGCTACATAAATGGAAAGGCTGTTTGTGAGGCTGAAGTAGAAGACGAGATAACATATGAAATGATTTTAGCAAAACAAGCAGAAGATGAAAATGAAGTGGACGAAAATGGAAAATTAGTTGGAAAGGAAGAACCTATACAAGAAGAAGTGAAAAAAGAAACGCAAGATTTATCGGTAGAGAAGCTGAAAGATTTTGAATATTTACGAAGTCATTTTTATACAGTGGATAGTTCCACTTTTGTAAATGTAGAAGATTTGCAAGCAAATAAGTTGCTAAGTAAGAATATGAAATTGAATAAAAACCAAAAAGGACCTAAAATTTTAATTTATCACACACATTCGCAAGAGGCTTTCGCAGATTCCATACCAGGAGATGCAAATACTACGGTTGTAGGGGTAGGAAGGTATTTGACAAAATTGTTAAATGAAAAATATGGAATTGAAACATTGCATCATGAAGGAATTTATGATATGCAAGATGGAAAAGTGGATAGGACACGAGCGTATGAAAGGGCGAAAGGGAATATTCAAAAGATTTTAAGGGATCATCCGAGTATTGAGATGGTGATTGATTTACATCGAGATGGGGTTGGAGAAAATACTAGACTTGTAACAGAGATTAATGGAAAACCTGCTGCAAAACTAATGTTTTTCAATGGAATGAGTAGGACAAGAACAAATGGAAAATTAACTGTTTTGCAAAATCCTTATATACAGGATAATCTTGCATTATCATTGCAGATGAAGATAGAGGCGGAGAAAAGGTATCCGGGATTGACAAGAAATATTTATTTAAAAGGCTATCGATATAATATGCATATGAAGCCCAAAACTCTTTTGATTGAAGGAGGTGCTCAGACAAATACAGTAGCAGAAATTATGAACTCTATGAATTACCTTGCGGAAATTTTAAATGCAGTTGTAGGGTAAAGTTTTTTGTGATACACTAATGATAATTTGGCGAATTTTGCTCTTAAGGGTAAAAGTAAATAGGAAAGG
This sequence comes from Faecalimonas sp., assembly GCA_020024645.1. Taxonomy (GTDB): domain Bacteria; phylum Bacillota; class Clostridia; order Lachnospirales; family Lachnospiraceae; genus Faecalimonas. Next base: position 13,235 of record JAHHTN010000032.1, on the reverse strand, counting down.
AATGCGGATAAATGGCAAAGAAAAATACATATGATGCAGATAGCATATCAATATTGGAAGGGCTGGAAGCTGTTCGTGTAAGACCGGGGATGTACATCGGAAGCGTTTCTACAAAAGGATTAAACCATTTGATATATGAAATTGTAGACAATGCGGTAGATGAGCATTTGGCAGGATTTTGTAATCATATAGAAGTGACTTTGGAAAAAGATGGCTCGGCTACCGTTAGTGATAATGGAAGAGGAGTTCCGGTTGGAATGCACCAAAAAGGCGTATCTGCAGCACGTATTGTATATACGACACTTCATGCAGGTGGAAAATTTGATGATTCTGCTTATAAAACAAGTGGTGGTTTACATGGAGTAGGGTCTTCTGTCGTAAACGCACTTTCAACTTATATGGATGTAAAGATAAGTAGAGAAGGAGCGGTTCATCATGATCATTACGAAAAGGGAATTCCAACAGTTGAGTTAGAAGATGGACTTCTTCCGATTATTGCAAAAACAAGAAAAACGGGGACAACTGTAAACTTTCTCCCTGATGATACCATTTTTGAAAAAACACGGTTTAAAGCGGAAGAAATTAAAAGCAGATTACATGAAACAGCATATTTGAATCCGACACTGACGATTATTTTTGAAGATAAGCGTGCTGCGGAGATAGAGCGTGTCGAATATCATGAACCAGATGGACTTCTTGGATTTATAGCGGATTTGAATAAAAAGAAAGAAATAGTGCATGATCCGGTGTATTTTAAAGGGGAAGCTGATGGAATAGAAGTTGAAGTAGCTTTTCAGTATGTAAATGAGTTTCATGAAAATGTACTTGGATTTTGTAATAATATTTATAATGCAGAAGGTGGAACGCATCTGACAGGATTTAAGTCTACTTTTACGATGGTAATGAATCAGTATGCAAGAGAAATAGGCGTGCTAAAAGAAAAAGATCCTAATTTTACTGGAGCGGATATACGAAACGGAATGACGGCGATTGTATCGATAAAACATCCAGATCCAAGGTTTGAAGGTCAGACAAAGACAAAATTAGATAATCAAGATGCCGGAAAATCAGCAAGTAAAGTAACAAATGATGAGATTACTAGATTTTTTGACAAGAACCTAGATATATTGAAAAAAGTGCTTTCATGTGCGGAGAAAGCAGCAAAAATCAGAAAAACAGAAGAAAAAGCAAAAACCAATCTGTTGACAAAGCAAAAATATTCTTTTGATAGTAATGGAAAATTGGCTAATTGTGAGAGCAGAGATGCAAGTAAGTGTGAAATTTTTATTGTAGAGGGAGATTCTGCGGGTGGCTCGGCGAAAACGGCAAGGAATCGTCAGTTTCAAGCAATTTTGCCAATTCGTGGGAAAATTTTGAATGTTGAAAAAGCAAGTATAGATAAAGTGCTGGCAAATGCGGAAATTAAAACAATGATTAATGCTTTTGGATGTGGATTTTCTGAAGGGTATGGAAATGATTTTGATATCTCTAAATTAAGATATAATAAAATTATTATTATGGCGGATGCAGATGTAGATGGGGCACATATCTCTACGCTATTATTGACTTTGTTTTACAGATTTATGCCAGAATTGATTTTTGAAGGACATGTGTATATTGCTATGCCGCCACTTTATAAAGCAACGACAAAAAAAGGCGAGGAAGAATATCTTTATGACGACCAAGCTTTAGAGAAATATAGAAAAAGTCATAAAGGCACATATACCTTACAAAGATACAAAGGTTTGGGAGAAATGGACGCAGAACAATTATGGGATACAACGTTAAATCCAGAAACAAGAATGCTTAAATTAATTGAGATAGAAGATGCAAGAATGGCATCTAGCGTAACGGAAATGCTTATGGGAACAGAGGTGCCACCAAGACGAGCGTTTATTTATGAAAATGCAAGGGAAGCTGAATTAGATATATAATGGAGGTAAGTATGCAGGAGTCACAATTGATAAGAACCGAATATTCGGAAGTAATGAAAAAGTCATATATAGATTATGCAATGAGTGTTATTGTTGCTAGAGCTCTTCCAGATGTACGAGATGGTTTGAAACCAGTACAAAGAAGAACATTATATGATATGTATGAATTGGGAATAAAATATGACAAGCCCTATCGTAAATCTGCTCGTATTGTCGGGGATACAATGGGAAAATATCATCCTCATGGAGATAGTTCTATTTATGAATCTTTAGTTGTTATGGCACAGGATTTTAAAAAAGGTATGGCGCTTGTAGATGGACATGGGAATTTTGGTTCGATTGAGGGAGATGGTGCAGCAGCAATGCGTTACACAGAGGCACGATTAGCACGCATTACCCAGGAGGCATATCTTTCAGATTTGGATAAAGATATTGTAGATTTCGTGCCGAATTTTGATGAAACCGAGAAAGAACCAGAAGTATTGCCGGTTCGTGTACCTAATCTTTTGTTAAATGGTGCTGAAGGAATTGCAGTTGGTATGGCTACAAGTATTCCTACACATAATTTAGGAGAAGTAATTGATGCAGTAAAGGCATATATGAAAAATAATGAAATCACAACAAAGCAGTTGATGAAATATGTGAAGGGACCAGATTTTCCAACGGGAGGAATTGTTGTTAATAAGGATGATTTGTTGTCTATTTATGAAACGGGTACAGGAAAAATTAAACTGCGGGGAAAAGTGGAAGTCGAAGAAGGGAGAGGAGGAAAAAAGAAACTTGTTATTTCAGAAATTCCGTATACAATGATTGGTGCTGGAATAGGAAAGTTTTTAAATGATGTGGCATCACTTGTGGAAACGAAAAAAACAGGTGATATAACAGATATTTCTAATCAATCTTCTAAAGAAGGAATTCGAATTGTTTTGGAATTGAAAAAGGATACAGATGTAGAAAATTTGAAAAATATGCTTTATAAAAAAACACGTTTAGAAGATACTTTTGGTGTAAATATGCTTGCAGTTTCGGATGGTAAGCCAGAAACAATGGGATTGAAAAAAATTATTGAGCATCATGTTGATTTTCAATTTGAACTTGCCACGAGAAAGTACAAAAACCTTTTAGGAAAGGAATTGGAGAAAAAAGAAATTCAGGAAGGTTTGATTAAGGCGTGTGACGTTATTGATTTAATTATTGAAATTTTGAGAGGGAGCAAATCTATTAAAGATGTCAAAGTGTGTTTGATGAATGGAATTACAGATAATATTTCATTTAAGTCCGATGTTTCTAAAGAATTGGCAACTATGTTAAGATTTACTGAGCGACAAGCTACAGCTATTTTGGAAATGCGTTTGTATAAGTTGATTGGACTTGAAATAGAAGCACTGAAGAAAACGCATGAAGAAACATTGAAGAATATTTTACGTTATGAAGATATTTTGAATAATTACGCTTCTATGGCAGAAGTCATCATAGAAGAATTAGATTATTATAAGAAGACGTATGGGGAGAAACGCCATACAGTAATTGAAAATGCAGAGGAAGCTGTTTATGAAGAGAAGAAAGTCGAAGAACAGGATGTAGTTATTCTTATGGATCGTTTTGGCTATACAAGAACGATAGATATGGCAACTTATGAGAGAAATAAAGAGTCGGCGAATGGAGAGAATAGAAATATTATATTTTGCAAAAATACGAGTAAAATCTGTTTGTTTACCAATACTGGTAAGATGCATCAAGTGAAAGTGCTTGATATTCCCTTTGGGAAATTTAGAGATAAAGGGACACCTATAGATAACTTGAGTAATTATGATAGCACAGAAGAAAATATTGTTTACCTTTGTGATGAAGAACAGTTACGTGTGAGAAAAATGTTATTTGCAACAAAATATGGAATGATAAAACAAGTGGATGGCTCAGAATTTGTTGTGGTGAAAAGAACAATTACTGCAACAAAATTACAGGAAGAAGATGAATTGATATCTGTACAACCTATAAATGAAAATCAAAATATTGTTTTGCAGACAGAAGGTGGTTATTTCCTTCGTTTCTTAGCGAAAGAAGTTGCGGAGAAGAAAAAAGGAGCCATTGGAGTTCGTGGAATTAAATTACAGAAAAAAGATGTTTTGGACAAGGTGCATCTATTTGAAGAAGGAACAGAAGTGAAAGTTCCTTATAAAGAGAAAGAAGTTACATTGAATAGATTAAAACTTGCAAAAAGAGATGGGATAGGAACAAAGACAAGAGGGTAGTTCAAAATCTCCTCTTGCTTTTATAAGAAAGCGGTGTTATACTATAAAGTAGTTACATAGGAAATTGACAGAAGAGTGGACGTAAAGTTCACTCTTCTTTGTTGCAGTGTATATAACGGTGAGAGCATTTTAAAAGAAAGGAAGGTTAAACGTGTCAAAAAGAGAAGTATATGAACAGAAAACAGAAGAACTTTTGTTACCGATAGTAGAAGGACATGGATTCGAATTGGTAGATGTAGAGTATGTGAAAGAAGGAGGAACTTGGTATCTTAGAGCATATATTGATAAACCGGGAGGAATTGCTGTAGATGACTGTGAAGTGGTAAGTAGAGCTTTTTCAGATATTCTTGATGAGAAAGATTATATTGAAGATACGTATATTTTTGAAGTGAGTTCTCCTGGACTTGGAAGACCTTTAAAAAAGGAAAAGGATTTTGTGAGAAGTATGGGAGAAGAAGTTGAAATTAGAACTTATCGTGCTATTGATCGACAAAAAGAGTTTATTGGAATTTTAAAAGGGTATGATAAAGATACGGTAACAATTGAAATGGAAGACAGTTCAGAAAGAACATTTGAAAGAAATGATATTGCCCTAATTCGTTTGGCATTTGATTTTTAAAATAAGGAGGAAATAGGAATGAATACAGAATTATTAGAAGCATTAACTATTCTTGAACAGGAGAAAGATATTAGCAAAGAAACATTATTAGATGCGATTGAAAACTCACTTATTAATGCGTGCAAAAATCATTTTGGGAAAGCGGATAATATTAAAGTGATTATGAATCGTGAAACTTGCGATTACTCTGTGTTTGCGGAAAAAACAGTTGTGGAAGAAGTTGAAGATGATGTGATGGAAATCAGCCTTGCTAACGCAAAAATGATTGATAGTAAATTTGAACTGGGAGATGTTGTACAGATTCCAGTAGAATCGAAAGAATTTGGTCGTATTGCAACACAAAATGCAAAAAATCTTATTTTACAAAAAATCCGTGAAGAAGAAAGAAAAGTGGTTTACGATCAGTATTTTGAAAAAGAAAAAGACATTGTTACAGGTATTGTGCAACGTTATGTAGGTAAAAATGTAAGCATCAATTTAGGGAAAGCAGATGCGATGCTTACAGAAAATGAGCAGGTAAAAGGTGAAGTATTTAAACCGACAGAAAGAATTAAATTATATGTTGTTGAAGTGAAAAATACGACCAAAGGACCTAAAATTTTGGTTTCACGTACACACCCTGAATTAGTGAAACGTTTATTTGAATCAGAAGTTGCTGAAGTGAAAGATGGAACGGTTGAAATCAAGAGTATTGCAAGAGAAGCAGGGTCTCGTTCTAAAATAGCTGTATGGTCAAATGATCCTGATGTAGATCCGGTTGGAGCTTGTGTTGGTATGAATGGTGCAAGAGTAAACGCTATCGTAAATGAATTGCGTGGAGAAAAAATTGATATTATTAATTGGAGTGACAATCCTGCAATTTTAATTGAAAATGCGCTTAGCCCAGCAAAAGTTATTTCTGTTATGGCAGATCCAGATGAAAAAACGGCAAGTGTAATTGTTCCAGATTATCAGTTGTCATTAGCAATTGGAAAAGAAGGACAGAATGCACGTCTTGCAGCACGCTTAACAGGATATAAGATTGATATAAAAAATGAAACACAGGCAATCGAATCGGGAGAACTTCCGAAAGATTATATGAATACACAAGTAGTTGAAGAAGCAGAAGAAATTGTAGAAGAATAAAATAGGAAGTGAGTATTTGAGCGGTATAAAGAAAATACCTATGCGAAAGTGTGTGGGTTGCGGAGAAATGAAAAGCAAAAAAGAAATGATTCGTGTTTTGAAAACTTCAGAAAATGAATTTTTATTAGATGTAACTGGAAAGAAGAACGGTAGAGGGGCTTATTTATGCCAATCAAAAGAATGCTTGGAAAAAGCGGTTAAAAATAAAGGGTTGGAGCGTTCTTTTAAACAGGCTATTCCAAAGGAAGTCTACGCAATTTTGGAAAAGGAGATGGAAACACTTGAAGCAAAGTAAAGTATTATCTATTATCGGTTTGGCCACAAGAGCGGGACGAACAGTAAGTGGAGAGTTTTCAACTGAAAAGGAGACGAAGTCAGGAAAGGCATGCCTTGTCATTGTTGCAAATGATGCGTCTGACAATACAAAGAAGAAATTTAAAAATATGTGTGATTTTTATGAAGTCCCAATTTGTTTTTACGGGAATAAAGATACCTTAGGGCATGCAATGGGAAAAGAATTTCGCGCATCACTGGCAGTGTTAGACAGTGGTTTTGCAAAGGAAATCATGAAGTATTTGGAAACTGAAAATAATATAATTGCATAGAGGAGGTAGCGAGAACATGTCTAAATCAAGAGTATATGAATTAGCAAAAGAGTTAAATAAATCAAATAAAGAATTACTTGACTTTTTAAAGTCAAAAGATATTGAGGTTAAAAATCATATGAGTTCTTTATCAGATGAACAGGTTCAGATGGTAAAAGGTGCAATGTCGGGTAATGTTGCAAAATCTGATGGGGAAGATGTACAAAAGAAAAAGAATATCGTGCAAGTGTTTAGACCTCAAAATGGTAAACAGAACAGTAGACAAAAACAGAACAATCATAAACAAAATCAAAATAATAATCAAGGTAATACAAAGCAAATGAATAACGGTCAAAATAATACAAGACAAAATAATAACCAAGGGAAAAGACAGAATAATAATCAAGGTGGAAGATATCAAAATAATAACCAAAATAGTGAACGAAAGAATAATAATCAAGACGGAAGAAGAAATAATAATCAAACCGGAAGACAAAATAATAATCAAAATGGGCGCCCGAATTTTAATAATTCTCAGAGAAGAGACGATAGACGAGATGATAACAGAAGGAATGATAAACGTACACCATCTATTCCAGCGCCTGTACTTCCAGAACAAAAACCACAGCGTCAGAAGGCAAAAGATAAAGATGCCTACAAGAAGAAAGATTACCGTCAAGATGACAGAGAAGAAAGAAAAGTAAAACAGACGAAAAAAGGTAAACCAGCACCACAACCACAGAAACCACAGCCAAAAGTAGAAGAAAAAGTGGAAGAAAAAATCACAATGATTACAATTCCAGAAGTACTTACGATTAAAGAATTAGCTGATAAAATGAAAATTCAGCCTTCTGCAATTGTTAAGAAATTATTTATGCAAGGGAAAATCGTAACAGTAAATCAGGAAGTGGATTTTGAAACGGCAGAAGAAATTGCAATGGAATTTGAGGTCCTTTGTGAAAAAGAAGAAGTCGTAGATGTTATTGAAGAATTATTAAAAGAGGATGAAGAAGATGAAACAAAAATGGAAAAACGTCCTCCAGTTGTATGTGTTATGGGGCACGTTGACCACGGAAAGACTTCTCTTCTTGATGCAATCCGTAATACAAATGTAATTGATCGAGAAGCTGGTGGAATTACACAGCATATTGGTGCATATGTTGCAAATGTAAATGGAGAAAGAATTACATTTTTAGACACTCCTGGACATGAAGCGTTTACAGCAATGCGTCTTAGAGGTGCTCAATCAACAGATATTGCGATATTAGTTGTAGCTGCAGACGATGGTGTAATGCCACAGACAGTTGAGGCAATTAGTCATGCGAAAGCTGCTGGAATTGAAATTATTGTAGCAGTAAATAAAATTGATAAACCAAGTGCTAATATTGAAAGAGTCAAACAGGAATTAACAGAGTATGAATTGATTGCAGAAGATTGGGGTGGAAGTACAATTTTTGTTCCAGTATCTGCAAAAACAGGAGAAGGTCTTGAAGAGTTAATGGAAATGATTCTTTTAACAGCTGAGGTGTTAGAATTAAAAGCAAATCCGAACAGACAGGCAAGAGGTCTTGTTATTGAAGCGGAATTGGATAAAGGAAAAGGTTCTGTTGCTACTGTTCTTGTACAGAAAGGTACATTACATGTTGGGGATGCGATTGCAGCAGGTTCATCACACGGTCGTGTAAGAGCAATGATTGACGATAAGGGAAGACGTGTGAAAGAAGCAGGTCCATCTACACCAGTAGAAATTTTAGGATTAAATGATGTTCCAAATGCTGGAGAAGTATTTGTTGGATGTGCAAATGATAAAGAAGCGCGTAATTTTGCAGAAACATTTATTTCTCAGGGAAGAGTAAAAATGCTTGAGGAAACAAAATCTAAAATGTCATTAGATGATTTGTTTACACAGATTCAAGCAGGTAATTTGAAAGAACTTGGAATTATCGTTAAAGCGGATGTGCAAGGATCTGTAGAAGCGGTTAAACAAAGTCTTGTAAAACTTTCAAATGATGAGGTTGTAATTAAAATTATTCATGGTGGTGTAGGTGCGATTAATGAATCAGATGTTACCTTGGCATCAGCATCAAATGCGATTATTATTGGATTTAATGTTCGACCTGATACAACTGCAAAGGAAATTGCGGAACGCGAAGGTGTAGATTTAAGATTATATCGTGTGATTTATAATGCTATTGAAGATGTGGAAGCGGCGATGAAGGGTATGCTAGATCCTGTATTTGAAGAAAAAGTACTTGGTCATGCAGAAGTGCGTCAGACATTTAAAGCATCAGGAGTTGGTACAATTGCTGGTTCATATGTACTTGATGGTATATTTGAAAGAAATTGTTCGGCTAGAGTTGTTCGCGATGGTGTAGTGATTTTTGATGGCGCTTTAGCATCTTTGAAGAGATTTAAAGATGATGTAAAAGAAGTGAAAGCTGGATATGAGTGTGGATTTGTATTTGAAAAATTCAATGACGTAAAAGAAGGCGATCAGGTAGAAGCGTACAAAATGGTTGAAATTCCAAGATAATTCTTGAAGATTGGAGGAGTAAAATTGAGAAAAAATAGTATTAAAAATACAAGAGTCAATATGGAAGTGCAAAGAGAGTTAAGTAATATTGTAAGAGGTGGAATTAAAGATCCTCGAGTTGCACCGATGACTTCAGTTGTTGCAGTAGAAGTTGCTCCCGATTTAAAAACATGTAAAGCGTATATCAGTGTGTTTGGCAATGAGAAAGTACAGGAAGATACGTTAAAAGGACTACAAAGTGCTGAAGGATATATCAGAAGAGAACTGGCACATAATCTAAACATGAGAAATACGCCTCAAATTAAATTTGTATTAGACCAATCCATTGCTTATGGTGTAGCAATGTCGAAAAAAATTGATGACGTAACAAAAGAACTCAAAGAAGAAGGTGAATAGAGTGTTGCAGAAAACTTTAGCAAAAGCAAAGTCTGTAGCAGTTGGAGGGCATATGAGACCTGATGGAGATTGTGTTGGGTCCTGTATGGCAATGTATCAATATATCCGCACATGGTATCCAGAAAAAAAGGTGGATATTTATTTAGAGGAAATTCCAAACAGTTTTCAATTTATTGAGGCAACAAAAGAAATTACCCATGAGATTAAAGATACAACATATGATTTATTTATTTCACTTGATTGTGGTGATGCAGGACGTTTGGGATTTTCTGCGCCGTTATTTGAAAACGCAAAGGAAACCCTCTGTGTAGATCATCATGTGAGTAATTCTTCTTTTGGAAAAAATAATTATATTAAGCCAGATGCTAGTTCTACTTGTGAATTAGTGTTTGAACTTATGGAAGAGGAAAAAATTACAAAAGAAATTGCGGAGTGTCTCTATTTGGGAATTGTACATGATACGGGTGTGTTTCAGTATTCTTGTACATCTTCAGAGACAATGATAGTGGCATCAAAATTAATGGCAAAAGGAATTGATTATTCAAAAATCATTCATGATACTTACTATGAAAAAACATATGTACAGAATCAAATTTTAGGAAGAGCACTTCTTGAGAGTGTTTTGTTTATGGAACAAAAATGTATTGTGTCTGTGATTGATAAAAAGATCATGGATTTTTACGGTGCTACTCCAAAAGATTTAGAAGGTATTGTAAGTCAATTAAGATTAACAAGTGGAGTAAGTGTTGCCATATTTTTGTATGAATTACAGACGCATGAATTTAAGATTAGTCTTCGATCGGATGATACAGTTGACGTAAGCAAAGTGGCAGGGTATTTTGGAGGTGGAGGTCATAAAAAAGCAGCTGGACTTACCTTAAAAGGAACTGCCTATGATGTAATCAACAATGTTGCAAAGCAGATAGAATTACAATTGCAGAAAAAATAGGAGCATAAATATGATACATGGTGTTTTAAATGTATATAAAGAAAAAGGCTATACTTCTCATGATGTCGTTGCAAAGTTGAGGGGAATTGTGGGACAGAAAAAAATAGGTCATACGGGAACGCTTGATCCAGATGCGATGGGAGTTCTTCCAGTATGTCTCGGAAAAGCCACAAAGCTTTGCGATATGTTAACAGATAAAAATAAAACATACGAAACGGTATTGTTATTGGGACAGGTAACGGATACTCAAGATATAAGTGGAAGTGTACTTGAAAGAAAAACTACGGATTATTTGACAGAAGAAAAAGTAAAAGAGGCTATTGAAGAATTTGTTGGGGTATATGAACAAATTCCGCCTATGTATTCTGCGTTGAAAGTGAACGGGAAAAAATTGTATGAGCTTGCACGACAAGGAATAGAAATAGAAAGAAAAGCAAGGCAAGTACAGATATATGAAATATATATAAAGGAAATGGATTTACCAAGAGTAAAAATGGAAGTTACTTGTTCTAAAGGGACCTATATAAGAACATTGTGTCATGATATAGGGAAAAAACTACAATGTGGAGGTTGTATGGAAGAATTGATTCGAACAAGAGTTAGTTCTTTTTGCATAGAAAATAGTTTTTCTTTGGAACAGATTACACAATTTCAAGATGAAAATAGGTTAAAAGAAATTCTTGTTCCGATAGATAAGATGTTTTTGCAGTATAAGAAAATAGTAGTTCAAGGGAAAGCAGTTTCGCTTGTCTATAACGGTAATCCATTTTTAAGAAGACAAGGGAAAACGATAGATGAATTGTCAGAGGGAGAACTCGTAAGAGTGTATGACAATCAAGATAGATTTATTGGAATTTATGCTTATAATGAAGAAAAAGAAGTGTTTAAACTTGTCAAAATGTTTTTTGATAAAGGTGAATAGATATGCGGTATGTAAGAGGAATAGAAAACTATACTTGTCAAAATTCTACTGCGATTACACTAGGGAAATTTGATGGTTTGCACAAAGGACACCAGAAGTTGATTGAACAGGTTGAAAAATATGCGGATGAACAAATAAAAAGCGTTGTTTTTTCATTTGATATGCTTCCTTTTTTTGAAGAAATTGGAGAGCAAAAGCATATATTGATGACAAGAAAAGAAAAATACTTGCACTTGAAAAATAGAGTGGATTATTTGATTGAATGTCCCTTTGTGGAACAAATCTACACAATGGAAGCTGAAACATTTATCAAGGAAATACTAATAGGAAAATTTCATGCAAAATATGTGGTTGTAGGGACGGATTTTCGTTTTGGATATCAAAAAAAGGGAGATATTAATCTGTTAGGGAAATATCAACAGCAGTATGGGTATAAACTTATTGTAATAGAGAAGCAAAAATATGCAGGACGAGAAATAAGTAGTACTTTTATTAAAGAAGAGGTTCGGGAAGGGCACATGGAAAGGGTTCAAGAACTTCTTGGGTATCCGTATACGATAGAAGGTGTAGTTGAATTTGGAGAACAACTAGGAAGAAAACTTGGCTTTCCAACAATGAATATCATTCCTATTAAAGAAAAGCTTCTTCCTCCAAATGGAGTGTATGCAAGTAGCGTGATTTTAGAAGGAAAAGAATATAAAGGAATAAGCAATGTGGGATGTAAACCGACAGTTTCGGACAAAGGTGTGAACTCAGTAGAAACATTTTTGTTTGATTATACCGGAAATGCTTATGGAAAAGAAATTCAAGTTAGGTTGCATAGGTTTATCCGTAGAGAAAAAGTATTTTCGTCAATAGAAGCACTAAAAAAGCAAGTGCGTTTAGATATTAAAGAAGCAGAAGGAATCTAAAAAAATAGTTTACATATAGAAATAAATATGCTATACTAAGCAAGTATGAAATAAGCCGATGTTCAGTAAATGGAGACTCCAACCTTTACTTAATATTAGGTGTTAAATTAGAAAAATAGGAGGAATTAAGTCAATGATAGCAAAAGACAAAAAACAAGCAATCATCGCTGAATATGGAAGAACAGAAGGAGACACAGGTTCACCAGAAGTTCAGGTAGCTATTTTAACAGCAAGAATTAACGAATTAACAGAACACTTCAAAGTTAATCCAAAAGATCACCATTCAAGAAGAGGACTTCTTAAAATGGTAGGTCAGAGAAGAGGATTACTTGCTTATTTAAAGAAAACTGATATTGAAAGATATCGTTCTTTAATTGAAAGATTAGGATTAAGAAAATAATCTAAACTAAATTATTGGAAAACATATAGACACACAACACTTGAAGAAGCGGGATACCGCTTCTTTTTTTATGGATTTTAATTTGTTGAACTATGTGAGTGGTCATGATTAAGTAAGAGAAGAATAAGTGACTTTTTCGAGCTGCTGTGGTAAAATGAAAAGGCATTTATTTTAGGAGGATAAAAACATGGAATATAGAAGAATGAAAGATACGATTATCGCAAGAATAGATAAAGGCGAAGAAATATTAGAACAAGTAAAAATATTGGCTTTAGAAGAAAACATAAAATTAGCAAGTGTGCAGGCATTGGGAGCAATTGGGGATTTTACAGTTGGTGCTTTGCAGACAAAAGTAAAACAATATAAGTCAAATCGTTTTCAAGGAGATTTTGAAATTGTTTCCCTTATAGGAACAATTAATACAATGAATAATGATTTCTATACACATCTTCATCTAAGTGCTGGGAATGAAAGAGGGGAAGTTTTTGGAGGACATTTAAATAAAGCGATTGTTAGTGCTACTTGTGAGATGGTTATACAGATTATTGATGGAAAAGTGGACAGAAAATTTGATGGAGATACAGGACTAAATTTGTTTGAATTTTAAATG
>JAHHTN010000031.1 GCA_020024645.1 Faecalimonas sp. | reverse complement strand
CTTCATTGTTGGGAATAACAATACATCTCTAATTGCTGCTGAATCTGTAAGCAACATACACATTCTGTCAATTCCAAAGCCGATACCACCTGTCGGAGGCATACCGATTTCCAAAGCATTCATAAAGTCTTCATCTGTTGTATTTGCTTCTTCATCACCTTGTGCAAGTAATTCCTCTTGTGCTTTGAAACGTTCTCTTTGATCAATTGGATCATTTAATTCTGAATAAGCATTTGCCATTTCCCAACCATTCATAAAGAATTCAAAACGCTCAGTATATTCTGGATTTTCTGGTTTTTTCTTTGTCAATGGAGAAATTTCAATTGGATGATCCATAACAAATGTAGGCTGGATTAAATGTTCTTCTGCAAACTCTTCAAAGAATAACGCAAGAATATCACCTTTTTTATGGCGTTCTTCGTATTCAACTTTATGTTCTTTAGCTAATGCTCTAGCCTCTTTCAATGTATGAACTTCATTCCAATCAACACCTGCATATTTCTTAACAGCATCTACCATTGTAATTCTTTCAAATGGTTTTCCTAAGTCCATTTCAACGCCGTTATAACAGATTTTTGTTGTTCCAAGAACTTCCTGTGCTACATAACGGTAAAGATTTTCTGTTAAATCCATCATTCCATTATAATCTGTATATGCCTGATATAATTCCATTAATGTAAATTCTGGATTATGTCTTGTATCTAATCCTTCATTACGGAATACACGTCCAATTTCATATACACGTTCTAAACCACCAACAATTAATCTTTTTAAATATAACTCTAGAGAAATACGAAGTTTAAAATCTTCACTTAATGCATTAAAATGCGTTTCAAAAGGTCTTGCTGCTGCTCCACCTGCATTTGAAACTAAGATTGGAGTTTCCACTTCCATAAATCCCTGACCATCTAAATATTTTCTAATTGCACTAATAATTTTAGAACGCTTAATAAATGTATCTTTTACATCAGGATTCATAATTAAATCTACATATCTTTGACGGTAACGTAAATCTGTATTTGTCAAACCATGGAATTTTTCTGGAAGGATCTGAAGACTTTTTGATAATAAAGTCACTTCCTGTGCATGTATAGAGATTTCTCCCATTTTCGTACGGAATACATCACCTTTAATTCCTACAATGTCCCCAATATCCATTTTTTTGAAATCTTTGTAAGACTCTTCTCCCACATTATCTCTTGCAACGTAAGACTGGATATTTCCCTGTAAATCTTGAATGTTACAGAAAGATGCTTTTCCCATAACACGTTTAGACATAATACGTCCTGCGATTGATACATCTTTTCCTTCCATTTCCTCAAAATTATCTTTGATTTCCATGCTATGATGCGTTACATCATATTTTGTGGTAACAAACGGATTTTTTCCGTTTTCCTGTAAGTCTGCCAATTTTTCACGGCGTACTTTCCTTAACTGATTAATATCCTGTTCCTGTGCATTCTTTTGTTCTGCCACTTTTCCCACTCCTTTAATTAAATTGACCTTTCAATTTTTAACACTTTATATTCCATCACACCTGCTTGTGTTTCCACTTCTACTACATCATCTACTTTTTTCCCAAGCAATGCCTTTCCCACTGGTGATTCATTAGAAATTTTTCCTTCAAGACTGTTCGCTTCTGTTGAACCTACAATTTTAAATTCCATTTCTTCTTCAAATTCATTATCATATACTGTTACTGTACATCCAATGCTGATTTTGTCTAAATCCACTTCATCCTCTACAACGACTTCCGCATTTTTCAAAATCTTTTCTAATTCTTCAATACGCGCCTCAATGTCTCTCTGTTCGTCCTTTGCTGCATCGTATTCTGCATTTTCAGACAAGTCACCTTGTTCTCTTGCTTCTTTAATTTTGCCAGCCACTTCTTTACGTTTTACAACTTTTAAATTTTCTAATTCATCTTCAAGTTTCTTTAATCCAGCGTAAGTAAGAATAGTCTTTTTGTCTGCCATCTTAACTGCCTCCCTTGATTTACCATTTTATTATTTCATGAAATTTTCATGTATTTCTTCATTTGAATATACTTTGACAATTTCTGTATTATACTCTAGAAATAAAGGATTGTCAAGATTTTCCCCCTTTTTATAAGAGTAGAAAACAGAGCAATCTTACCTCCATTGCAAAAGGTAAAATTGCTCTGTTTTAATACTTACTTTTTATCTCTTTTTTCTTTTATAAACTATAGTTCCTCCAAATGTTCCTATTGCCCCTAATATCAATGCAATCAGAGTTGTAATTGGTGTCTGATCACCTGTTTTTACTCCTACTGTATTGTTTTCAACTTTTTCAAGCATCGGTATTACCTTGGTTTCTTTTGCACCACAAACTTCACAAACCCTTGTTTTTTCTCCATTTTCCGCGTAAGTCGGCTGCTTTGTAATCTCCCATTTAGAATTTTCAAAACTATGTTCTAATTTTTTAATGGATTTTCCTTTTTGCAACATTTCATCACATACCGCACATACAACATCTCCTGTATATCCTTCCTCTGTACAAGTTGTTGCTTTTTTGTTTACTAGTTTTTCTGTATGTTTATTTGGTTCAACTACTCTTTTTTCTTCTAATCCACATTTTTCACAAACGCGAACTTCTTTCCCTTCTTTTGTGCAACTTGGTTCAACGACAATAATCCATTTTCCCCAACTATGCTGGCAAATATTTGCTTCATCCACAACCCGAATCGAATATGTAATTCCATTTGTAATTAATTCTACCTCACCTACATTTACAGCAGTAACTTCGGTACCTACAGATGCTTTATAAAAATTCCATGCATTGTCATCACTTGCATAAGCTGCTACTTTATTATTTGCCTGTGCCCAATTATTCAAATATTTTCCATTATTAGAAACTGCAAATCCTCCTTGATTTCGTTTAACTATAGTAAGCACTTGCGGTGTATCTTTTAAGGTTACATTTTGCTGTTCAATATTTACATATTTGCCATTCACATCTTTCATCGTATAACCATTTTCCGCTTTTTCTATAGTCCACGAAGATTCTGCGTATGCACCAGCATGTAAGTTTACTCTTTTCATACCCAAACCTGTTGGATTTTCTCCTGCACTTGATGTGTTTATCATAATATGTGAACCGTTTCCAAATAAATATGTCCCCTCTTCTAATTTGTCAATCGCTTTATAAGGTGCTACATCGTTATTTTCTTTTGTTGCAATAATATTAGAGTCACCTTTTAACTTGACAACTTTTCCAGAAATCTTATATGTTTCTCCCACCTTGAGTGTTACTTCCTCTTTTTCATTATTTACAACAATATAATATGTTGTTTTCCCAATTGTTTCTTCTGTTTTTCCTTCTGCTTTTCCTGTAATAGTTATCGTCGTCTTAGCCTTTTCAGATTGTCCTTCATACATAATACCTGTCACTTTTGCAACATAAGCATATTTTTCTGTTTCCTGAGAAGGATTAAGTAAATAATTTTTCCCATCTGCTGCTTTTGCGCAAATTAAATATTGTCCGTTATCTTCAATTTCAGATAGATCCTTTAATTTTACGTAGCCTAAAATTTCACTATCCTTTGCAGTTTGAGATGCTTTGTAAATAGAAAACTTGCAGTTGTCATGCATACTTCCATTTCTATCAAAATATAATTTCCCTGCTTCTTTATGGAAGTATAAATATCCTCCACTATGTCCTTCCCCTTCTTGTTTGAAACTAAATGCTCCACCATTTTCCTTTGTCACAGTAAGATCTGCACTTGTTTGTGTAAATGGTTTATTTGCAGATGTTGCTGTCTTTGGAGTAAGATATACTTTCTCCCCTTTTGCTGTTATTGCAGAAATCACAAATTTTCCATTATCTTTTTTATTAAATGTAAATAGACTACTGCTGATTTTCTTTTTTTCTCCACTGAATTGTGCATTTGTTCCCAACTGAATTTCCGCTTCCGGTTTAGTTCCAATCTGTTGTTTCACTACTTTTGCAACATGATTAAAACTACTTGTTGTATTTGATGGATGTAATACATAAATTGTTCCATCTGCTGCCTTAGAAGAAATAAGATATCTTTCACCGTTTGCTATTTCTGATAACTGTGTTACTTTCTTATATCCCAGAATATCTGATTGTTCTTTCTCTACTTTTTTGTATAATTCAAACTTACAATTGTTATCTGCTGAACTGTTTCGATCAAAATGTAATTTTGAAGTATCCCCCTTCCAAAAATATAAATACTTTCCATTATTTCCTGATGAAGTATCGGCTAATGCAAATGTCCCATTTTCTTTCTGCTCCAACTGAATATTTGCAGATGTTACCGTACATGCACATTTGCTCGGTGCATTTTTATGGCTTAAATACACTGTTGTTTCCCCACTTTTTGCAGAAATCGTATATGTATTTGCCTGTCCATTTACTGATTGAAATGTAAATAAACAGTTATCCAATGATGTTTCCTGTCCGTCAAATTTTCCATTGGCTGTTGCAAGTTTCGCCTTACTTACATTTTCTACTTCTTTTGCATTTTCTCCTTCTAACCCAATATCAGCAATATTTTTGTTCAAATTTTCTAATGTATCATCGCTATAATTTCCTGTTTGATCTGTATAAGTCTTTGTATCACCTACACGCAGATTTACAATCTCATATTTTTCACTATCTGTTACATTTACACATATTTTTGTGCTTGCTCCTCCAGATTTCACAGTAATAACTGCTTGCTCTAATCCTTTTACCTTTGAAGACGTTAATGTTAATTTACCCTTTTCACATAATCCCTTTACTGCCAATGCATTGTCTGAATCTACAATTACTTCTGCATTTTCTTTCACTCCATTTACAGTAAATGTTTTTGTTTCATTAGATTTCATTGTAACTGTAGATACACCTTTTCCAGCGTCATCCGTACACCAAATATTTCCGATTGCTCCACCTTTTACAATATCTTCAATATCCAAACTGGTATATGTGATTTCTGTCCCACCGTTTTCATATAATAGCCCAACTGTTCCATCTGGCAATACAGTTAAACAAGAATATGCGTAATACTCTGAGCCATTCACACTATATTCATATGTCCATTTTAATGTTCCATCTTCTTGTACTAAAGCTACAAATATTTTCCCTGCTGCACGACTTCCGGTATTAGAAGGTGCTGCAAAAAGAATAGCTGTTTTTCCGTCAATTTTTTTCGGATAAGTGATTGCTGTTAATTGACAACCTAAATTATAAGTTATCCCCATTTCTTTTCGTTCAGACCAAGTTTCTCCCCAATCCGTTGACACATAATACCCACCATGACGTGTGAACATATACAATTTTCCGTCTGCTTCCGTTATAACTGCTTCAGAACTATGACCAGATACAGACTTTCCTCGATTCCATGTCTTTCCTCCATCATCAGAGTAGATTGCTGTACTGTTTTTATCTCCACTAGTAAATTCATACGCTGTAAATACGATTCTTCCTTGTGAAGTTACCATTCCTCGTCCAGGTCCAACAAGAAGAGATTGTTCGCTGTCTTTTCTTAAATTCAAGATTGAAGGAACAGACCATGTTTTTCCTCCATTCTCTGATGTTGTCAGATACAGATAATCTGTAGGCCACACTTGAAATGGAGAACCCGCTTCAAAAAGATTCGCATTTACGCCATTTCCTTTTACATTAAAATAGGCATCAACTGTATAGCCCTCTACTGTTTTTCCATTTTTATCTTGAATAGAGTATGCATCATCCTTACTATCTTTTGTGTTTTTCACTAAACGATAGGTGTAATTTTCAGCTTTTTCACGTTCATTTCCCCATACATCACTCCATTTTCTTGCATCTGCTAAAAGAACATTCCCTTTATCATCATGACTCTTTCCAACAAGCGGTGATTTCTTTGCTCCGTTTAAAGCATATCCCGCAGGATATAAATCAGCAATCATATATACTTTTTTTCCATCTGTTGCCATTGCCGGATCAATGAAAGCTGTGGAATTGACATTGTGTTCATTTCCGTTATCCCCTAAATAATTGGCAAATGTATAATTCCATGTTTTTCCTTTATCTTTTGAATAGGACACAATTGTATCCAATCCACCTCCATCCATGTGAGTTGTCCATCTAGCATCACAACCAGCTACCAAAGTTCCATCATCCAATGATACTAAACACGGAATACGAAACTTATCACTTTCTCCTGTTCCAGCCCAAAATGGCTGTTCTTTTGTTGTGTTGTCCTGTGGTTTAATCCCCTCTTTCGCCAAAACCATTGGCATACTACTAAATACTAAAGTAGTTGCAAGTAATAGTGATAAAATTCTTTTCTTTTTCATTTCCACACTCCCTATTGCGTATTTTTGTGCAAAATAATCAATATTAATATTATTTTTTCTCTTTTTTATTATAATACTAACAATAAAATTTATCCATAAGAAAAGTTATACAAAAAAATACCCTGTTATAGAGTATTTTGCTCTACTTACAGGATATTTTTTGTATATTTTTACTAGTCTACTAATCTTTTATCAAGTAACGTTCTTAATTCTTCAAAACTTTCTACTCGATTAATATCATCTCTCAATTTTGCAGAATTTTTCATTCCCGTTGTATACCATGCAATATGTTTTCGCATCTCACGTATTCCAAGATAATCACCTTTATATTGCATCTGTAGTTCGGCGTGTTTTAACATTGTCTTTTTTACTTCATCTGCAGTAGGACGTTTTGGCATCTCTCCATGCTTTTCATAGTAAAGTAATTCAGAAAAAATCCACGGATTTCCTTGTGCCCCTCTTCCAATCATAATCCCATCACAATTTGTTTGTTTTTGAATTTCTATAGCATCTTCTCCACAAATCACATCTCCATTTGCAATAACAGGAATAGAAACCGCCTCTTTTACTTGACGAATAATATCCCAATCTGCCTTTCCAGAATAATACTGTTCTCTTGTTCTTCCATGCACAGCAACAGCCGCGCCACCACTTGCCTCAATAATCTTTGCGATCTCTACAGCATTCACAGATTCATCATTAAATCCTTTACGAATCTTCACTGTTACTGGTTTTTGAATAGCAGAGGACACTTTCTTCACAATCTGTTCCACTAATTTCGGATTTTGCATAAGAGCAGAACCCTCTCCATTCTTTACAATCTTAGGAACAGGACATCCCATATTAATATCTAAAATAGCAAATGGTAATTCTTCAATGCTTTTTGCCACTTCACTCATCACATCTGGATCCGATCCAAATAATTGCAAAGAAACGGGTTTTTCCTCCGGATGAATTTTCAAAAGCGCCTGTGTATTTTTGTTCTTATACTGGATTGCTTTTGCACTAACCATTTCCATACAAAGAAGACCTGCTCCTTGTTCTTTGCACAATAAACGAAAAGGTAAATCTGTCACACCTGCCATCGGGGCTAAAATATACCGATTTCCCAATTCTACGTTTCCTATTTTTAGCATCATTCTCCGATTTCCTCTCCTAAGCAAAATACTTTATAGTATAGCTCTAAGGAACGGAGTAAATCCTCTTTTGTTCTTTGTAACTCTTTAATCTTCAATCGACTTCCGATATCATCATAAAGAAAATCGTTTTCTTCTGAGGATACTTCAAATACAAGTGTTCCGTCTTCTTCAAATTCTAGCGCAAGAATCCCTCCAATTTCCTCTGTATACAATACACACATGATTTTCAATTCATCTTTAATACTACTTGGAAGTGCTTCAAAATCAGGGTTAAAATAATATTTTTTTTCATATGCATTTGATGCACATAATACTGTTTTCTCTTCTTGATTATACATATTCATACATTCCTCTCACTGAAACTTCTCCCGCAAAAACATTCTCAATTTCTCCGGTTCCTTTCTCTACAAGCAATTCACCTTTTTCATTAATACCTATGGCAATTGCCTCATATTCATTATATGGCTCTAAAATCCGTACTTCTTTCCCACAATTTACTAATATTTCATTGTATTCTTTTTCAATAAAAGATACATCTTTCATTTCTGAAAAACAATCATATTTTTTTTCAAAGGATTCCATAATCTTTGCAATCAAATCGGTACAAGAAAACCTTCTTCCACTTTCATTTTTAAGAGATGTCGCCTTGTCTCTAAGTTCTACTGGAAATTTTTCCACATTTACATTGATTCCAACTCCTATGATTACCGATGAAATATTGTTTTCTTCCATTTTCATTTCGGTAAGAATCCCACAAATTTTCTTTTTTCCAATAACTAAATCGTTTGGCCATTTGATTTTCACATCCAAATTTTCCTGTTCACGCAAGACTTCTGCTACACTGTATGCCATTACAAGAGTAAGCATCGGTGCCTCATCAGCCGAAAACTCAGGACGTAGTAAAAGAGACATATAAATATTTTCTTCATTTTCAGATTCCCAAATTCGTCCTCTTCGTCCTCTTCCAGCATATTGTTTTTTTGCTATCACAAGAGTTCCATGTTTTTCCTTTTCTTCTGCCAAACGCAACGCTTCGGTATTGGTGGAATCGATTTCCTCATACGAATATATTGTGTTTCCTGCCCATTTTGTATTTATTTTCATTAAATCCGTCACATAATCCCTTCCTATTCTTACAAGTAATGAAACAAACTTAGGAAATTCTTTCTGTTCTTTTCTCCATTCATATCGCATACAAATCTGCTCATATAACTCTTGTTCCGTATATATCCTATATTTTTGTATGCGTAATAATTTTGCACTGGCTTCCAACATCGTCAAATACAATTCCTCTTCTGTATACCCAACTCCCATGCGAAGTTCAAAAGCTGTCTCCATACGTTCTTTTTCTGACAATCGTGAAATCCTCGTTTTATAATAGCATTCTTCTTGTGTTTGTTCAATATAGTAAATATTTCCTTTTAATGCATAAAGCATTCTCTGAGCATCATAATATCCTATTTTTATATTTTGTTTACTTCTTTTTTTATCAAACTCAATAATACTTCCCAATCTTACATGGGGCAAAATTTTATATACCTGTATATCTTCTGTAAGATGCACTTTAGGTTCTCTTCCTGGTCCGAAAATACGAATTTGAATAATATCTTTGTATCCTCGATTTACAAGGGAACCTAATGGTACATTATTGATTACTCCTCCATCAATATATGTTTTCCCATGTAATTTTTCATTTTTAAATCCGATAAGATATGCACTAGCTAATAAAAAATCCTCCAACAACCCCTCTGAAATATCTTTTATACTTAAATCCAATTCTTTCATATCTGTCACAGAAAATGTCATAATATAATATTCTTTTTCGGATTCACGTATTTTTTTCTCATCAATGTTTTTATGGATAAGATCCCGAAGAGGTGTCACATCAACTCCACCTTCAGATACTATCTTCCGTAATTCTCTTAACACTTCTGTCAAAGTATTCTCTTTTTTAAATAACTTTTCCATCCATATATCGTCCACATCCATTACTTTCGAAAATGTGATTTCACTCCATACTTTCTCGGCTTTTTCCACATCACCCATGCAAATAAACGCTCCGTTTAATGCTCCTACAGACGTCCCTGCCACTGCATTGATTTTCACTCCTGCCTCTTGTAACGCTTTCCATGCTCCAATCTGATATGCTCCTCTTGCTCCCCCTCCATCTAACATAATTGCATATTCTTTATCCAAATCAATCACTGGCTTCATGTCGCACCTCCTTATATGTGCACATACAACAAAAGGGATATGCTAAACATACCCCTTTCTTTATATACTTATTTCTCCGATCCAATTTCTGTCACAGATTTAACCAATCCTGCAATACTTTGGATTTCTGAAGGAATAATAATCTTTGTTGCTTTTCCGTCTGCTGCTTTTGCAAAAGCTTCTAAACTCTTCATTGTTAATACAGCTTCATCTGCTCCTGCCTCTTTCAAGAAGCGAATACCATCTGCATTGGCTTGTTGTACTTTCAAAATCGCTTCTGCCTGTCCTTCAGCTTCTTTAATCATCTTTTCTTTCTGTGCCTCAGCTCTTAAAATTGCTGCTTGCTTTTCTGCTTCAGCATCAAGAATTGCAGATTCTTTATTTCCTTCAGCAACAAGAATTGTAGATTTCTTTTCCCCTTCTGCACGAAGAATTGATTCACGTCTTTCACGCTCTGCTTTCATCTGTTTTTCCATTGCATCTTGAATAGCAGCTGGAGGAATAATATTTTTCAACTCTACTCTATTTACTTTAATTCCCCATGGATCTGTTGCCACATCAAGTGAAGATCTCATTTTCGCATTGATTGTCTCTCTAGAAGTAAGTGTTTCATCTAATTCCAAATCACCAATAATATTACGAAGTGTTGTCGCTGTAAGATTTTCAATTGCCATGAGCGGATTTGCTACTCCATAACAAAAAAGCTTTGGATCTGTAATTTGATAAAATACAACTGTATCTATTCTCATTGTAACATTGTCTTTTGTAATAACAGGCTGTGGTGGAAAATCAGCTACTTGTTCTTTTAAATCTACCTTTCTTGCTACACGCTCAATAATCGGTATTTTAAAATGTAAACCTACGCCCCAAGTTGCTTGATATGCTCCCAATCGTTCTACAACCAGCGCCTGCGCCTGTGTGACAACCTTAATGCAAGAAATCAATATTAGTATAACTAAAACTAATAAGGCAATTCCAATAATTGCTCCCATTCCTATCCCACTATTTTCGTAATACATAGAAATCCCTCCTTATTTTCTGAAAATATTGTTGTTATTTTTTATATTACTATATTTTATTTTGTTTTTCAATAAAAATTATAACCATTATGTTTGGATTATCGGAAAAGCAAGTCTGATACAAAATATATTATCGTTCTCTACTACTTCAAATATTCCTTTATGTTTTTCCATAATTGCAGCACAATTATGCAACCCAATTTTTGCTGATTCTCTTTGATCTTGCTTTTTCGCTTT
The DNA here is from genome assembly GCA_020024645.1 of Faecalimonas sp. Lineage (GTDB taxonomy): Bacteria > Bacillota > Clostridia > Lachnospirales > Lachnospiraceae > Faecalimonas. Next base: position 9,190 of record JAHHTN010000031.1, on the reverse strand, counting down.
TGTATTCTGCATAGAAAGTACAAGATAATTATTTTCCACTGCATAGCGAATAAAAATTGGCTTAGAGAAATCCCCGTACTTTTCCAAATTAGAAAACAAATTATGAAAAAGTCTATAAACAAAACGAATATTCACTTCTAAAGTTGATGTAATATCATTTACATCCCGTCGTATATCCGCCCCCTGCATTTCCAAATCAAATAAATTTTCCTCAAACAATTGCATAATCAATTCATTTCCGTTTACCTTTTCAAAGATAACTTTCTCTTCTCCGCCATGGAGAAGAAAATGTTCAAACAGTTCATTTGTCAATTCTTTTAGGTGATTTGCCTTGTCTAAAGAAATCCCAATATATTTGCGTAATTTCTCATCTTCATATTCCCCACTTTTCACTAACTCCAAGTAAGCAATCACAGTTGTCAGAGGTGTTTTAATATCATGAGAAAGCGAAGCAATTAGACGCTGGTTCGCTTCATAGGCCATTTTCTCTTTTTCCATTTTATCTTTTACTGATAATCTCAATGCATCTATACCTCGAGCCACATCTGTAATCTCATCATTCCCCCGTAGGCTCACAGAACAATCTAAATTTTCCAACAGCATATTCAGTTCTTTCTGTATTGTAACAAGATATGTTATTTTCCTGCGAACCCCAACTACCATAACGATAAAGAAAACAATGAAAGAAGTAAACAGAGAAATATACATCGCATAATTTTCTGCCGAAAAATCATAACAAAACAGAACTACCTCCGCCTTTTCTAAACCTAATACCAATTCGTAATTCTTCATTCTCCCAAAATGTTCTCTTTTTTCTATTCCATCTACAACATTATCTGTTTGTCCATACATTGCATCATAAATAATGTTTCCCTTTACAAAAATTTTAAGAAATACATCTTCCTTGTCAAAGACCCAATCATCAATTTTTCCAATGCTCTGAACAGTAATTTTTTCTCTCGTAATGTAATTCTGTAAGTCCTCAGCATATTTCTTTTCTAACTTTTCAATATGCTCTGCTGTATTATAATACTTTGTAATGAAATATGAAGAAGAAAAAAGAAGAAGAAAATACACAAATATAGAAATACCGAAAGATAAAAGACTCAAAACGAACAACTCTCTATTCAGATACTTTTTTCTCATTTCTCTCATCAATAATCGTGTAACCCTTTCCCCAAATATTTTTAATATATTTAGATGCCTGTGATGTATCATGTAACTTACGTCTCAAATTTCGGATATGCACCATCACAGTAGCATTCACAGAAAAGTGATATGGTTCATTCCATATATTCTCATATAATTCTTCAAGTGTAAAAACTTTGTTAGGATTCTTTGCCATGAAAAGTAAAAGCTCATACTCTGTACTAGTAAGAAGAATTTCTCTTTCTCCTTGATAAACACAAGATACATTTTTATCAATCCGTAAATCTTTAATACAAATATAGTTTTCTTTTTCTTCCACATTTTTCCCTTGATAAATACAATATCTCCTTAACATCGCTGAAATTCTCGATAAAATTTCTATTTGAGAAAAGGGCTTTGTCAGATAATCATCTCCACCACTTGAAAATCCCATATATTTATCATTTTCCGTTGTTTTCGCAGTAAGAAATAAAATTGGAAATGTATATGTTTTCCTCACTTCTTTACAAGTAGCAAGTCCGTCCTTTCCAGGCATTATCATATCCAAAATCATCAAGTCAACTGTTTCGTCCAATAATTCCAATGCTGTTTCCCCATTATCTGCTTCTTCCACCTCGTAATTTTCCTTTTCTAACAGCACTCTTAATGCCTGACGAATATCTGCATCATCATCTACAACCATGATTTTACTTCTTCGCATATGCTCCCCTTCTTTCACTTTTTTCATATTATACCATATTCCTTTTCTTTCTCTGATAAAAATATGTAATTATAAAGAAGCATAAAATAATAATGCATACCGTAAAATATTCACCCTTTATATCTGGTTTTAAAAAACTGTCATTTTTTAGAAAAATAATTTGCAATGCTCCGATAATAAGATAATTATATAAAACTTTCATCAAAACCCAAATACTGAAAATTATTTTTTGTTTTAAATTTTTCGAAACTTCTAAAAGCGAAGGTTCTTTATCACTTTCTCGTACTTTCCAATATTGATACTCTATTATACCAGAAACAAATACAGCTAATCCTGCCAAAATATATTCTGTTTTTGTCGACGGTTGTAATAACGAAGTCCCATCTCCTAATATAACATCCGCCGCCGCAAAACAGAGATAACGTCTTAAAATATTAAAAATAAGAATACAATAATTTTTCATACTTATTTACCTCTATATTTTATTATACATTCTGCCACCTCGTATGCTATACACCTTCCTGTTTTTGTCCTTTTCCAGAAATACATCGTATCATGTAAATCTCCTTCCCAACCGACAAATCTTTCATCAGAATTTCCTTTTCCCAGTTCACTCACTAAATATTTTTCCAATTCTTCATCACTGATTTCCGTATATGTTTCATTAGTAACATTGATTTCTGCTATTTCTCCACAATCTGCTGCATAAGCAATACCACTGTATTGAAACAGTAATATACCTGCTGTAATTCCACATAATCCTCTCTTAAAATTTTTCATATTATTTCTTTTCTTTATAATGATTTCCCCTTTCATTTTTGGTATGTCTATTCTACAATACTTTTTCTGAAAGAAGAGAAATAAAATTCTAAAGATTTCTAAAGAATAAGAGGTCAGTTCAAAATTGAACTAACCTCTTATTTCACCTTTATTTTTAATGGAAGTAATGACTTCCAATTTTATATCCTGTATTTCCATTTCCAAAGAATAAACGATTTCCAATTGGATTCTCTCCTGCTAACGCCGCATCTGCTGCTTTATAGCATTCTGCTGTTGCTTTTCCAGACGCAAGTACACGGCCTAATTTTCCTGTAATTGCTGGACCAAATTGTCCTCTTTGATAAATCACACCTGAAATCGTGTTTGGAAATCTTGAACTTCTTACACGATTCATAATAACAGCTCCAACTGCAACTTTACCTTGATATGGTTCTATCCCTGCTTCGCAATAAATAATTGCTGCCATTAAATCTCTATCACTTGCTGATACGGACATTGGTGCATTTCTTTTCTGTGAAGCAGCTGCTTGTTCGGCTTTTTTTCTCTTTGCCTCTTCTTCAGTCTTTCTCTTTGCTTCCTCAGCTTTCTTTCTTGCTTCCTCTTCCGCAATTTGCTTCATAGTCTTTCCATTCTGCGTATTTCTTGTAACCTTTGCTTCATTTACAGAAACAGTAATCTGTGCGTTATCTGCCCCTTTTAATGTTAACTGTTTTCCGTCTGTTCCTACAACAGAATATTCTTTTCCATTTACTGTGGTTTTAGCTGGACAGACTAATTTTGCTCTTTCCACTGCTTTTGTCCCAAGTACAAGATAATCATTTTTTATATATCCTACGACATCACCTGAAGAAACTTTAGACCACATCTCCCCTGCTTCTTCAATATTCATAATTGTATTGCGATATACCTTTCCAACTAATTCGCTATTCTCATTTGCTTCTGCATAAATTGACATTTCTCCGTCTGTGTTTGCTAATGCTTTCTGATTAAATTCCTGTGTTTCTACCGCAACAGATGCAACCTCTGGCAAATTAACAGTAATATCATCTAACACTGGCTTATCCCCTAATAGTTCTACAATCCCCTGAGTTTCTGATTGTGCATCTGCTGCTTCACTTGTAAATACAGCTGGAATTACAAGACAAGTTGTAAGTAAAAGACATGCAGTCACTTTCATAATCTCTCGTTTCATATATAACCTCCTGAGTCATTATCTGGTTTGATTTGTTAATATTATTATACCCAAATAATGCGTTTTGATTACGATTTGTTACAATTTTGTTACAAATGCGTCTTGGAGCATACTAACACTAAAAGATTTTCTTGTCAACCCCCATGTCTAAAAAAAATTATCGTCTCTGTCTACACACCTCGAACATCAATATCGACGAAGCAATTGCTGCATTCAAAGATTCCACTTGCCCATGCATACCGATTTTTACCCAAATATCAGCCATTTCTGCGATTTCTTGACTCAATCCATTCCCTTCATTGCCAATCAAAAAAGCACATCCTCTCTTGTAATTTTCTTCATCATAATTATTTTTTCCTTGCAAGTGTGCTGCATACACTTTAATATTCTGTTTTTTCACTTCTTCAATTGTCTTTTCTAAATTTCCCACATACAAAAATGGCATACGATAAATGGAACCCATTGTAGAGCGAATTGTTTTCGGATTATACATATCCACACAATCTTTACTGAGAATAATTCCACTCACACCAGCCCCTTCTGCTGTTCTGACAATTGTTCCCAAATTACCTGGATCCTGCAAATTCTCTAAAATTATCAAATCTGCCGGTTTTTGTCGGAAAATTTCCTCCAATTTTGTCTTTTTTTGTCTCACTATACACAAAATTCCTTGTGGTGTTTTTGTATCTGATACATAAGAAAATACCTTATCTGACAAAATTTCTACCTTTAATCCCTCTACTTCTAATTCCTGTTTCTTCTTATCAAAAAGTGTTTCAGATATAAACACTTTTTCAATCCGATTTCTTGGTGCCTCAAGAAACATTTTTATGCCTTCAACAATAAAAACATCTCTTTCATTTCTTACTTTGCTCTTCTTCTGCAACTGTAGCAATTCTTTTACCTGCGCATTACTTGTACTTGTAATCATGCTCTTACTCCTCTTTCAGTTTCTGCAATACTTTATTTGAACCAATCAAAATAATAATTCCTTCTTCTGGAAGCGGCTCTGTTGGCTCAAAAGCAAGATTTACATTACCATCGTGAATAATTCCAACAACATTAATTCCTTTTCTCTCTCTTATACGTAACTCCAATAAGGTCTTCCCTGCCCATTTACTAGGTATTTTCCACTCTACTAAACTATATTCTGGTGACAAATCAATCCATTCTGCAAAATTTGTCGCTACAATTCCTCTGGCAATACGAATTCCCATCTCTTTTTCCGGATAAACGATAACATCTGCACCGACTTTTTTCAAAATTCTCCCTTGTAGTTCCGTCTGTGCTTTAGCAATTACATATGGAATCCCTGTTTCTTTTGCCATAATAGTCGCTACAATACTTGCCTCAAGATTTTCAGATAACGCTACAATCGCCCCATCCAAGTTTCTCGCTCCGATCGTTTCCATTACTTCCACTTCTTCAATATCTGCACGCATAGCATATGATACTTCATCAGAAATTTCCTGTATCTTTTCCATTGATTTATCTACCACAAGAACTTCACATCCTAATCTTTCCAATGAAAGTGCCACACTTTTCCCAAAATTTCCTAACCCAAATACTGCATATTGTCTTCCCATTTTTCTTATCTCCTATCCTACCAGAATACGTTTCTCCGGCAATTCTCTTACCCTATCTTTTGTATGACTTTTTCCAAATATTAACACCATTGTCACAGGTCCGATTCGTCCTATATACATTAACATCATAATAATATATTTACTCGCTGTCCTCAGTTCAGGCGTTAAATCAGCACTCAAACCTACTGTTCCCATTGCCGATGTCGTTTCATATAAAATGCGCATAAATTCCATATTAGGCTCTAATACAGAAACAACAACTGTTCCCATAATTAGAAATCCCATAGAAAGAAAAATAACCGCAAGCCCAGTACGAATATTATCTTCCACAATCTTTCTTCCAAAACATTCTGTATCTTTTCCATTTTTAACAACTGAGCGACATGTCAATACAAGCATAGCAACAGTTGTCGTTTTCACACCACCCGCTGTACCTGCTGGAGATCCACCTATAAACATGAGAAGGCATGTAATCAACTTCGATCCGTTCGTTAACCCTGATTGAGATACTGTAGCGAATCCAGCTGTTCTCGTTGATACTGAATGAAATCCTGCTGCCATAAGTTTTTCTCCAAAAGACATATGACCAAAAGTCTCTGGGTTAGCATACTCCATAACAAAAAAACTAACCATACCTACCAAAATTAATGCTATCGTCATACTAATGGCAATTTTAGAATGTAATGTTAATTTTGTAAATACCTTTCTAATGGAATATCCTTCTTTTCCAACTTCCTGAAACAGATTTTTAAGCACATCCCACCAAACAGTAAATCCAATCCCACCTAAAACAATCAATGACATTGTTGTAAAATTAATTAAAGGATTCGTTGCATACTTCATAAAACTAGAATTACCTAAAATATCTATTCCTGCATTACAAAATGCCGAGATAGCATGGAATATAGAATAACATATTCCCTCTACACTCCCATACTCTGGCACAAACTGAAAAGCAAACAATAATGCACCTATCCCCTCTACAAGAAATGTACCTTTAATGATTTTAATCAAGAACTTTACAAGACCACTTAATGTATCCATATTGTAAGTTTCTTGAATAATAATCCGTTCTCGCAATGTAATTTTTTTCTTTATAATCAAAAAGAATGCAAATGTACAAGCAATAACTCCAAGTCCCCCGATTTGAATGAGTACAAGAAGAATTCCTTTCCCAAACACTGTAAATTGTGTCGCTGGGACAATAGTTACAAGACCCGTCACACATACTGCAGAAGTTGCTGTAAATAAAGCATCTGTAAACTGAATTGGCTTTGTATTACTCATTGGCAAATACAATAAAACAGCGCCTAAAATAATGATACCTAAAAACCCGACAGCAATTAGCTGCATCGTGGTAAATCTTATACTTTTCTTTCGTTCCTTCACAAATTTATTCCCCGCATTCTGATAATTTTTACATAGGTAAAGCAAATACGATAACGTATTTGCTTTCATTAGTATACTACACTTTAAAGCGATAGCCAACACCCCAAATAGTTTCTATATACTGTGGTTTTGATGTATCAAATTCTATTTTTTCTCTTATCTTTTTGATATGAACTGTTACAGTTGCAATATCACCTATAGATTCCATATCCCATATCTCACTAAATAGTTGATCTTTTGTATAAACATGATTTGGATGACCGGCAAGAAAAGTAAGTAAATCAAACTCTTTCGTTGTAAACGACTTTTCCTCTCCATTTACCCACACACGTCTAGCTGTTGTATCAATCTTAAGCCCTCTAATCTCAATAATCTCATTTTCTTCTATTGTACTTCCAATTAATCTTTCATATCGTGCAAGATGAGCTTTTACTCTAGCAACAAGCTCACTTGGACTAAATGGTTTAGTCATATAATCATCTGCTCCAAGCCCAAGCCCTCTAATTTTATCAATATCATCTTTTTTAGCTGAAATCATAATAATAGGTGTGTTTTTTTCATCACGAACTCTTCTACATATTTCAAATCCGTCTATGCCTGGAAGCATTAAATCTAAAATAATAAGGTTATAGTCCTCACCAAGCGCTTTCTCTAGTCCAATTTCTCCGTCATTAGCCACTTCTACCTCAAATCCACTTAACTCTAAGTAATCTTTTTCTAAATCAGCAATCGCTTCCTCATCTTCTACAATTAAAATCTTATTCATTCATCGATACCTCCTGATATTTTCTAATAACAAAGTACATTACTGTCCCTGTTCCTTCCTTGCTTGTTGCCCAGATTTTCCCACCATGTTCCTCAACGATTTTCTTTACAATAGAAAGACCAATTCCACTTCCTCCTTTAGAAGAATTTCTTGATGCATCTGTCCTATAAAATCTATCAAAAATATTAGGTAAATCTTTTGGCGAGATCCCTTTTCCATTATCTTCAAGTTCTACTTGAATAAAATCTCCAACATCCTTTATCCGCAGATTAATACGTCCCTGTTCCTTATCCATATATTTTATTGAATTCGTCACAATATTGTTAATAACTCTCTTCAACTGTTCCGCATCAGCAATAATCTTCTGTTTTCCTTCCACATAATTAGAGTATCCGAAAATTATTCCTTTCGATTCCAATTCTAATAATAAATCTTCTGCACAATCATCAAAATAATCATTCACTAAAATCGTACTGAAATTGTATGGTATTCGATTTGTATCTATCTTAGAATAAAAGGTTAATTCATTAATCAACCTATCCATCTCATTTGCTTTATTATAAATCGTTCGGATATATTTTTCCATTTTTTCAGGCGTATCTGCAACACCGTCCATAATTCCTTCTGCATACCCTTTAATTGCTGTCACTGGAGTTTTTAAATCATGCGAAATGTTGCTAATCAGTTCTTTTCCTTCTTTATCATACTGCAATTTTTCTTCAGCATTTGTCTTTAAACGCTTTCGCATATCTTCAAAATCTTGACAAAGTTGTCCTAACTCATCATCTGTTTCTGGTTCTAACTTAAATTCAAGATTTCCTTCTTTGATATTCTTCGCTGCTTTTTGCATTTTCCCAAGAGGACCTGTAACCCCTTTATATATCCAAAATATAAGAAGGGCTGCTGTCACAACAAAAATAATGATAATTGCCAACAATGCATCCGTAATTAACTGACGTACTTCTGGAATTACATTACTTACATCCGTCACAAGAAATGCACTTCCTACACTTCCGTCTGTTTGATGAAAATCAATTTGTTTTACTAAAGATTGTGCATTTCCATAATATACCCCATTCTTTGAAGTTGAATCATGTTCCCCATATTCAGGTAGCTGATAAATCATCTGTTTTGCCTGTTCGGCATTTCCTCCAATATATATGATTTTCATATTATTTCTAACGATCAGATAAGAATTTTTAGAAAGTAATTTTTCATTTATTCGTTCTAAATAAGTGACATCGCAGAGTTTACTCGGATTTTCGGCAGCAACCTCCTTCAATTCGTGATACGGTTGTTCCGTCAAACTATTCATCACTTGCACAGAATTGGAAAAATTCTTATATGTTGTTCCTGTAATACCATAATTTTCCTCAATCAAATTAATCTGATACTGACTTAATCCAAAAATAATAATTGTTGTTAATAAAATTGGCAAAACACTGACCGTTACAAATGCTATAATCAACCTTGTTTTTAACTTCAAGCGGACACTCCCTTTCGTTTTACTTGTTTCAATCTTGAAACTTGCGTGTTCATTATAGCATGGTATTTTCCGTTCTACACCAAAACCCTTATAAATATTTATAAAATTCTTATAAAAAATAGATTGAAATACACTTTGGGAC
>JAHHTN010000030.1 GCA_020024645.1 Faecalimonas sp. | reverse complement strand
TTTTATTGCAGATATGATTGGAATGGATGTATATACTGAAGATGATAAAATTTTTGGTGTGTTAAAAGATGTAATTGAAACAGGGGCAAATGATGTATACGAGATTTCTTCTGAACAGTATGGAGAAGTTTTGGTTCCTGCAATTAAACAGTGCATTCTAAAAGTAGATATTGAAAATAAAAAAATGATAATTCATTTATTAGAAGGATTGATATAAAAATGAACTTTCATATATTAACATTATTTCCTGACATGGTTATGGATGGGTTAAATACAAGCATTATCGGAAGAGCTATTGCAAATAAATTATTGACAATTGAGGCGGTAAATATAAGGGATTTTGCAGTCAATAAACATAATCGTGTGGACGATTATACATATGGTGGAGGTGCTGGTATGCTTATGCAAGCGGAGCCAGTTTATCTCGCTTATAAATCTATTGAAGAAAAATGTGAAAAAATGCCAAGGGTTATTTATCTTTCTCCGCAAGGTAAAACATTTTCACAAGAAATGGCTGAAGAGTTTGCAAAAGAAGAAGAATTAATTTTTTTGTGTGGACATTATGAAGGAATTGATGAGAGAGTTTTGGAAGATATTGTGACAGATTATGTTTCTATTGGAGATTATGTTTTGACAGGGGGAGAACTTCCTTCTATGGTTATGATTGACGCTATTTCCAGATTGATTCCAGGAGTACTGCACAATAATGTATCAGCGGAATTTGAAACATTCCAAGATAATTTATTGGAATATCCTCAATATACACGTCCGGAAGAATGGAGAGGCAAAAAAGTGCCTGAAATTTTATTGTCAGGACATCATGCGAATATTGAAAAATGGAGACGAGAACAATCTATCATTAGGACGGCAAAAGCAAGACCAGATTTACTGGAAAAGGCAAAATTAACAGAGAAAGAAAAGAAAATGCTTGCAAATAATTCTGAAATATGATAAGATACTGACGTTGTGAGAAGAACAGAGATGGTCCTCTAATACACTTTGTACAGTTGTATTAAGAACGTCCAAATTATAAGGAGGTCACACAAGATGAACGAAATTATTAAAAAAATTGAAGCAGAACAATTAAAAGCAGAAGTGCCAGAATTTAACGTAGGGGATACTGTAAAAGTATACGGAAAAATTAAAGAAGGTAACCGTGAAAGAATTCAGGTTTTCGAAGGTACTGTATTAAAGAAACAAGGTGGAAGCACTAGAGCAACATTTACAGTAAGAAAGAATTCTAATGGAATCGGCGTTGAAAAAACATGGCCATTACACTCACCAAACGTAGAAAGAGTTGAAGTAGTAAGAAGAGGTAAAGTAAGAAGAGCTAAATTGAACTACTTAAGAGATCGCGTTGGTAAGAGAGCAAAAGTAAAAGAATTAGTAAAATAGTAAATGAGAGAGAGGGGCAAATACAATATTGTATATTGTCCCTTTTTCCACATATAGAGGAGAAATAGTATGCACTTTCAGTGGTATCCAGGGCACATGACGAAAGCAAAACGCATGATGCAGGAAAATATTAAACTAATTGATTTGGTAATTGAACTTGTTGATGCGAGAATACCAATAAGCAGCAGAAACCCAGATATAGATGAGCTTGGAAAAAATAAAGCGAGACTTATTTTGTTAAATAAATCAGATTTAGCAGAAGACAAACAAAATACTGCATGGGCAGAATATTTTTCTAAGAAAGGATATTCTGTTGTGAAAGTCAATTCTAAAAGGGGTGGAGGAATTAAGTCCATACAAGGTGTTATTCAAGAGGCGTGTAAAGAAAAGATTGAACGCGACAGAAAAAGAGGAATTTTAAATCGACCAGTTAGAGCAATGGTTGTAGGAATTCCTAATGTAGGAAAATCGACATTTATTAACGCTTTAGCAGGAAAAGCTTGTGCAAAAACAGGGAATAAACCGGGAGTGACGAAAGGGAAACAATGGATTCGGTTAAATAAAAATGTAGAGTTGCTTGATACCCCAGGGATTTTATGGCCTAAATTTGAAGATCAACAGGTTGGATTGAAATTAGCATTTATTGGTTCGATTAAAGATGAAATATTAAATACAGAAGAACTTGCAGGAGAATTGATAAAGTTTTTAACTACACATTACGCAGGTGTTTTAGAAGAAAAATATGAAATAAAAGAGCAGGAAGATCCGTATGTATGTCTTATGGAAATTGCAAAAAATAGACATTGTCTATTAAAAGGAAATGAATTAGATACGGAAAAAGCGGCGATGATGGTTACTGACGATTTTAGAAATGGGCGGTTAGGGAAAATTACGCTTGAATTTCCTGAAGATTATGAATAAAGGGGAATAGAAACGGAGTATGGAAGATAAGGAAAAATCAAAAAGCATTTTTAAAGAAATATTAGATTGGGTAATTTATATAGGGGTTATTTTGTTGTTTACTTATTTAATTATTACATATGTAGGTGTACGTACACGAGTAAGTGGTCAGTCTATGCAACCGACATTGCATGATGGAGATAATCTTTTGGTCGATAAATTAACATATCGCTTTAGAGATCCCAAACGATATGAAATCGTTGTGTTTCCATATAAATATGAAGAAGATACTTATTATATTAAACGAATTATTGGACTTCCTGGCGAAAATATACAGATTATAGATGGTTATGTTTATATAAACGGTGAAAAGTTGGAAAAAGATTATGGGGCTGAAGTTATGCAGGAGGCAGGAATAGCAGAGGATCCGATTACCTTAGGGGAGGATGAATATTTTGTTTTAGGTGATAATAGAAATCATAGTTCCGATAGTAGAGTACCAAATGTAGGTATACTGAAAAGAAAAGATTTGATGGGAAGAGCCTGGGTACGAATTTGGCCATTTGACAATATAGGGGTGATTTCTCATGAGTAAAAGTATTCGTGAAATTAAAGAGGAATTTGAGAAAGCTGATAGAGAAAAGGTATCCTTATTATATGAGCAATATGCTAAAGATAATAGAAATGGTGTTATTAATTTAATTGCAAAATACAAAAAGCGAGAAGAAAAATTTCAAGAAGAAATTAAACGAATAGAAAAAATGAGTTTCTATGAACGGGAAAACTATGCAGAAAAATATATTTGTGGAATTGATGAAGTGGGAAGAGGTCCGTTAGCAGGACCTGTTGTAGCAGGTGCAGTTATTCTTCCAAAGGATGAAATGATTTTGTATCTAAATGATTCTAAGAAACTTTCGGAAAAGAAGAGGGAAGAATTGTATGATGTTATTATGGAAAAGGCCATTGCAACGGGCATTGGGATTGTTAGTCCAGCAAGAATTGATGAAATAAACATTTTGCAGGCAACCTACGAAGCAATGCGAATAGCAATATGCCATTTAAAAATAAAACCGACTTTACTTTTGAATGATGCTGTTACGATACCAGAAGTAGATATTCCACAGATACCAATAGTTAAGGGTGATGGAAAAAGTGTGTCTATTGCGGCAGCAAGTATTATTGCAAAGGTAACAAGAGATCGGCTTATGAAAGAATATGATAAAGTGATTCCTGGATATGATTTTGCAAGTAATAAAGGATATGGGTCAGCTACTCACATTCAGGCATTAAAAGAAAATGGTGCAACACCAATTCATCGAAAAACATTTATTACAAATTTTATATAATTATGATAAAAAATACAAGAAAAATTGGAAGCATATTTGAAAAACAGGCAGGAGAATATTTGCAAACGAAAGGGTACTCTATTATAGAGTATAATTTTCGTAGTAAGATTGGTGAGATTGATATTGTTGCTATGGATGGAGAAGTCCTTGTATTCTGCGAAGTAAAATATCGTTCAGATAATAGAAAAGGGACACCTTTTGAGGCAGTGACAATACATAAACAGAAAAAGATATGTAAAACAGCGTTGTATTATATTACAAAACACCAGATAACGAATATCTCCTGTCGTTTTGACGTTATAGGAATTACTGGAAATAAAATAGAATTAATCAAAAATGCATTTGAATATATTATATAGGTAGAAAAATGAATATCAGATATAAAAATAAAGAAAAAGTATTTAATGAAAAAGAGAAAAATGGAGTGTACTATTTAACGTATCCTTTATTTGAACAAACAGGGATGGTGCAACATGCATTTTCTACGCGTTTAGGAGGTGTAAGTAAAGGTGTGTGTAGTACAATGAATCTTAGTTTTTCTAGAGGTGATAGAGAAGAGGATGTATGTGAAAATTTCAGAAGAATGGCAAATGTTTTGAATGTGGAAGAAAAAGACTTTGTTTTTTCTAAACAGACACATACAACAAATGTGAGGGTTGTCACAAGTGAAGATAAAGGAAAGGGGCTTGTGAAATCCTTGGATTATGATGAGGTTGATGGTCTTATAACAAATGTTCCAGGAATTTGTTTAGTAACTTTTTATGCCGATTGTGTTCCGTTATTTTTTGTTGATCCAGTAAAAAAAGTGATTGGCCTTAGCCATTCGGGATGGAGAGGAACTGTAGGAAAAATAGGGAAAAAAACTGTGGAAAAAATGCAGAAAGAATACGGTTCAGATCCGAAAGATCTTCTTGCGGCAATTGGTCCGTCCATTTGTCAGGAGTGTTATGAAGTTAGTGAAGATGTGATTGATGAATTTAAAAGAGCATTTACCAAAGAATATTGGACAGATTTGTTTTATCGGAAAGAAAATGGAAAGTACCAGTTAAATCTTTGGAAAGCAAATGAACATATATTTTTGGAATCTGGGATTGAAAAAGATCATATTGCAGTAACAAATATTTGTACTTGTTGTAATAATGAAATTCTTTTTTCGCATCGAGCATCTTGTGGAAAACGAGGAAATTTAGCCGCATTTTTAGCCATACAATAAGGAGGTAAAACAATGTTTTTAACAAATACGGCAAAAGGTGAAGTACCAAAAGAAGTAGCTGAAGTGACAACAGAGGCTGCAAAGGAAATGGGAAAATTTGCACAATATGTAAATGAAAATATTCCTGCTTTGATCGGATTTGGAGTAAAAGTTCTTTTGGCAATTGTTTTCTTTTTTATCGGAAGAAAAGTAATTAAAATTATTCGTAAAATTATTCGCCGCTCTTTTGAACGTTCTAGTGCGGATAAAGGGGTACAACAATTTATTGATTCTATGGTAAAAGTTCTTCTTTATGCATTGTTGATTTTTTCTATTGCGGCGAAATTTGGTGTAGATACGGCTTCAGTTGCGGCTCTCTTGGCGTCAGGTGGTGTTGCTATTGGTCTTGCATTGCAAGGAAGTTTATCAAATTTTGCGGGTGGTGTTTTGATCCTCATGTTAAAGCCATTTGTTGTTGGAGATTATATTATAGAAGATAGTCAAAAAAATGAAGGTACAGTAAAAGAAATACAAATTTTTTATACAAAATTATCAACCGTGGATAACAAAACTATTGTTATTCCAAATGGGACATTAGCTAATACAAGTTTAACAAATGTGACAGCTAAGGATATTAGAAGATTGGATTTAAGTATTGATATTGCTTATGAAGCAAATTTGCGAAAAGCGAAAGAGATTATTGAAAGTCTTCTTAAAGAAGATCAGAGTATTTTAAAGGATGAAGAAATTTTAGTATTTGTAGACCGATTAGGTACAAGTTCAGTTGTAATAGGAACACGTGCATGGGTTAAAACAGAAGAATATTGGCCGACAAGATGGAGATTGTTGGAAGAAATTAAATTGGCTTTAGATGAAAATTATATCGAAATTCCTTACCAGCAGATCACTCTTCATATGAAAGAAAATGAAGGGAAAAAACAGTTGCAAAATTCTGAAAATCGTATATAATATTATTTGTGGTTGCAATATGTGCAACCAAATGCTGAAATAGCTCAGTTGGTAGAGCACTTCACTCGTAATGAAGGGGTCGTCGGTTCAAGTCCGATTTTCAGCTTTAATAAGGAAAGTCACAGATATAGTCTGTGGCTTTTTTAATATATAGGAGGAGAGAATGGATTAAATCAAAAAATGAATTGAAGGAAATTTATTTGATTATAGAGGAGACAGATATGGGAAAATATATTATGGCATTAGATGCAGGGACAACGAGTAATCGATGTATTTTATTTAATGAAAAAGGAGATATGTGTAGTGTAGCACAAAAAGAATTTGCACAATATTTTACAAAACCAGGATGGGTGGAGCATGATGCTAATGAAATTTGGTCTACCCAGTTAGGTGTCGCAGTAGAAGCAATGAACAAAATAGGTGCTTCCGCAAAAGATATTGCTGCTATAGGAATTACAAATCAGAGAGAAACAGCAATTGTGTGGGACAAGGAAACAGGTGAGCCCGTATATAATGCGATTGTATGGCAATGTAGGAGAACCTCTGATTATTGCGATAGATTAAAAGAAGAAGGAATGACAGAATTTTTTCGACGAAAGACAGGTCTTGTTATTGATGCTTATTTTTCTGCAACCAAAGTTAAATGGATTTTAGATAATGTAAAAGGTGCAAGAAAGAAAGCAGAAGAGGGTAGACTTTTATTTGGAACGGTCGAAACATGGCTTATTTGGAAATTGACTAAAGGAAAAGTCCATGTGACGGATTATTCTAATGCTTCAAGAACAATGTTATTTAATATTAATACATTAGAATGGGATGACGAAATTTTGAAAAAATTAGAAATTCCTAAAAGTATGCTTCCTGAAGTGAGTCCATCAAGCTGTGTGTATGGAATGACAGATTCATCGTTTTTTGGAGATGAAATAATTATTGGAGGTGCCGCAGGTGATCAACAAGCAGCACTTTTTGGACAAACGTGTTTTCAGAAAGGGGAGGCAAAAAATACATATGGGACAGGGTGCTTTCTCTTAATGAATACAGGAGAGAAACCAGTATTTTCTAATCATGGATTAGTTACTACAATTGCGTGGGGGCTAGATGGAAAGGTTAATTATGCTTTAGAAGGATCTATTTTTGTAGCTGGTGCAGCGATTCAATGGCTACGAGATGAAATGAAATTAATTGATTCATCGAAAGATTCTGAAAGTTTTGCACAGCGAGTAGAAGATACAAATGGTTGTTATGTTGTTCCTGCATTTACAGGTCTTGGAGCACCTCATTGGGATCAATATGCAAGAGGAACAATTGTAGGAATTACAAGAGGAGTTAATCGTTATCATATTATTCGTGCAACATTAGAGTCAATTGCTTACCAAGTTCATGATGTTTTAGAGGCAATGGAAGCTGATTCTGGAATTTCTATTCCTGCCTTAAAAGTAGATGGCGGTGCAAGTGCAAATAATTTTTTAATGCAGGTGCAGGCTGATATTATAAATGCACCAGTAATTCGCCCGAAATGTGTAGAAACAACAGCGATGGGAGCTGCATATTTGGCAGGATTGGCAGTTGGATATTGGGCAGATAAAGAAGAGGTAGTAAAGAACTGGAAAAAAGATGAAAGTTTTATTCCGAAAATTACGGAACAAGAAAGAGGAAAGAAAATAAAAGGTTGGAATAAAGCGATAAAATATTCTTATGAGTGGGCGAAAGAGGAATAAAAGTATGTAAGGCAGTTGCGGATATCCGCAACTGTGTTTGATTTAGAAATGTTTTTGATATTGTTTTTGGATAAATGAAATGAGAGTATAGAGCACCATGGCCATGATACAAAGTAAGACAATGGACATTAATAACCAATCCATCTTAAACACTTGACTAGAATAAATAATTAAATAACCAAGTCCACTTTTAGCTGCTAAAAATTCACCAATAATCACACCTACAAGACAAAGTCCAATATTTACTTTCATCATATTCATAATGGTAGGGACAGAACTTGGCAAAACAACTTTTGTCAAAATATGAAAACGATTACCGTGTAGTGTATAGATAAGTTTTAGTTTTTCTTCATCTACAAGAATGAAATTTGTATATAAATTTAAAATACTTCCAAAAATTGCTATGGACATTCCACAGACAATAATAGTGGTTGGCTTTGCACCAAGCCATACAATCAATAGTGGAGCAAGAGCAGATTTTGGAAGGCTATTTAGAACAACAAGATAAGGTTCTACGATATCAGATAATTTTCTACTGGACCACAGTAAAATAGCAAAAAGTATGCTAAAAAAAATAACAAAAAGAAAACTAGCAATAGTTTCATAAAGGGTTATTTTTATATGGAAAAAGATACTTTTGTCTAAAACCATAGACCAAAAACATTTGACAATTTTAGATGGACTACTAAAGATAAAAGAATCAATGATTCCATAATATGAAGTTAATTCCCATAAGAGCAGAAAGAAAATCAAAACAAATATACGAGAAAAATAAACGATATATTTGTGTCGTTTTTGTTTTTTGAGATAAAGAATTTGTGAAATAGAATCACTCATTTATATTTAACTCCTTCCATATTAAATTAAAATAGTCTTTAAATTCAGGTGTATTTCTTCGTTGGAGAGGTGTGTCGTTTTTAATATCGAAATTAAGCAAAATATTTTTTTGAATAGTAGCAGGACGTTTAGATAAAATTAGTACTTTATCTCCCAAACTAATTGCTTCTGATAAATCATGTGTAACAAGAATTGCTGTTTTCTTTTCTTTTCGGATAATCTGTCCAATATCATCTCCTACTTTTAGTCTTGTTTGATAGTCAAGAGCAGAAAATGGTTCGTCTAAGAGTAAAAGTTCAGGTTCAAATACTAATGTTCGCACAAGAGCAGCACGTTGTCTCATTCCTCCTGATAATTGAGATGGTTTTGCGTTGGAAAATGCTTTTAGGCCGTAAAGTTCAAGTAATTTATGTGCTTTTTCTTTTGTTTTTGGAGAAAGTTTATGTTGGATTTCTAATCCTAAAAGTACATTTTGATAGATTGTGCGCCATTCAAAGAGATGATCGTGTTGAAGCATATAGCCGATTTTATCAGTGTTTTCTTTTAGAGGTTTCCCTTGAAATAAAACGGCTGGGAAATCAGGTGTTAGTAGACCGCAAATAATGGAAAGTAAGGTTGATTTGCCACAACCGGATGGTCCTACAATAGATAAAAACTCTCCTTTTTCTATTGAAAAAGTAATATTTTTTAATGCTTGTGTTTCACCATTTAAGGTATGGTAAGTATAATTTAAATTTTTGATTTCGAATATCTTTTCCATAAAAACCTCCATTTTCATATATAGTAATATATGTGAGAATTAAAAATGAGTGCTTGATTGAAGAGTGGAGAAAGAGTATAATTTATAAAATAAAGCATTTATGGAGAAAAATAATGAACTATCAAAAAGAATTGGAAAAATTACTAGTAAAATTAGAAAAAGAAAAAAAAATTCCGAGATTATTATTACACAGTTGCTGTGCACCATGTAGTAGTTATGTATTGGAATATTTATCAGAACATTTTGAAATTACGGTATTTTATTATAATCCGAATATTTTTCCGGAAAGTGAGTATACAAAACGTATTTTAGAGCAACAAACACTTATTGAAGAAATGGAAATGAAGTATCCAGTATCGTTTATTGCAGGTAATTACGACAAAGAAAAATTTTATGAAATGGCAAGAGGATTAGAGCATTTAAAAGAAGGAAAAGAACGTTGCTTTAAATGTTATGCTCTTCGCTTAGAAGAGGCAGCACAATTTGCTAAAGAAGGTGAATTTGATTATTTCACGACAACACTTAGTATAAGTCCAATGAAAAATGCAGAAAAATTAAATGAAATTGGGAATGCATTGGGAAGAGAATATGGTGTTGAATACTTACAGTCTGATTTTAAGAAGAAAAATGGATACAAACGTTCCATTGAACTCTCAAAAGAATATGGGCTTTATCGTCAGGACTATTGTGGCTGTGTATATTCCATGCAGGAGAGAAAAGATAATTAAAGACAAAAGATAATGAGAAATGAGGAATGGAAAATGAAAGAAAAATTAAGAGTTGGAATTCTTGGAGCGACAGGTATGGTTGGGCAACGATTCATTTCTTTGTTGGAAAATCATCCATGGTATGAAGTAACAGTAGTGGCAGCAAGTTCTAAATCAGCAGGAAAGACTTATGAAGAAGCGGTTGGGAATCGTTGGAAAATGGACACACCTATTCCGATGAAAATAAAAAGTCTTATGGTAATGAATGTGCATGAAGTAGATGAAATTTCGGCACAGGTTGATTTTGTTTTTAGTGCAGTTGATATGAATAAAGAAGAAATTCGTAATATAGAAGATGCTTATGCGAAAGCGGAAATTCCAGTGGTTTCAAATAATAGTGCACATCGTTGGACAAAAGATGTACCAATGGTTATTCCAGAAATCAATGCGGAACATTTTGAGGTGATTGAAGCGCAGAAAAAGAGATTAGGAACAACACGAGGGTTTGTGGCAGTAAAGCCAAATTGTTCTATACAAAGTTATGCACCTGTTCTTACTGCATGGAAAATGTTTGAGCCAGAAGAAGTGGTTGCTACAACATATCAAGCAATTTCTGGTGCGGGAAAAACATTTAAAGAATGGCCAGAAATGATTGAAAATATTATTCCATTTATTTCAGGAGAAGAAGAAAAAAGTGAACAAGAGCCTTTGAAAATTTGGGGTGAAGTAATTGATGGAGAAATTGTGAAAGCAGATTTGCCAGTAATTACAACGCAGTGTATTCGTGTGCCAGTTTTAAACGGACATACTTCGGCAGTGTTTGTGAAATTTGCAAAAAAACCAACAAAAGAACAATTAATTGAGAAATTGTTGGAATATGAAGGAACTCCACAGAAATTACATCTTCCAAGTGCTCCGAAGCAATTTATACAATATTTAGAAGAAGAAAATCGTCCAGAGGTGAAAAAAGATGTCAATTATGAGAATGGAATGGGAATTTCTGTTGGAAGATTGAGAGAAGATACTATTTTTGATTTTAAGTTTGTAGGACTTTCGCATAATACAATTAGAGGAGCAGCAGGGGGAGCAATTCTTTGTGCAGAAACATTAACAGCACAGGGATATATTCAAACAAAATAGTTAACGACAAAGGAGAGACAAATAATGGGTATTATTTCAAGAAGTTTTGGTGTGACTTCAAAGGGAAAAGAAGCAACTTTATATACAATTACAAATAAGTCTGGAATGAGTATTTCTGTTACAAATTTTGGTGCAACTTTAGTAAGCGTAATGGTACCAGATAGAAACGACGAATATTTGGATGTTGTACTTGGCTATGACGATGTGACAGGATATGAAAATGGCACATTATTTTTTGGTGCTAGTGTAGGGAGATGTGCAAATCGTATAGGTGGGGCTAAGTTTATGATTGATGGAAAGACATACTACTTAGAAAAAAACGACTACGGAAATAATCTCCACAGTGGAACAGATTTTTATAATAAAAGAATGTGGGAAGTACGTTCTAAAAATTATGAAAGTGTTACGTTTACTCTTCATAGTAAAGGAGGAGATCAAGGCTTTCCAGGTGCTCTAGATATGGAAGTGAAATATACATTGACAGAGAATAATGAAATAAAAATAGAATATTATAGTGTTCCAAGCGAGGATACAATTATTAATATGACAAATCACAGTTATTTCAATTTAAATGGACATGCTTCAGGTAGTGCAATGGAACAAGAAGTTGGAATTGCAGCAAAATACTTTACAAAAACAGATATACAATCTATTCCAACAGGAGAAATTGTTGAAGTAGAAGGCACTCCTATGGATTTTTGTACAAAAAAACCATTAGGAAGAGATATCGAAGAACAATATGAACCACTTATTTTTGGAAGAGGATATGATCATAACTGGGTATTAGAAAATGAAGGAAAGTTTGATAAAGTGGCTGAAATGTCCTCGAATGAAAGTGGGATTGTTATGGAAGTTTATACCGATTTACCAGGAATGCAGTTGTATACAGGAAACTTTGTTGAAAATGAGATTGGGAAAAATGGGGTTATGTATGATGTACGTCATGGTGTTTGCTTTGAAACACAATATTTTCCTGATGCAATTAATAAAGAAAATTTTATAAGTCCGATTTGTCCTGCTGGAGAAAATTATAGAACGATTACAGTGTTTAAATTTAGTGTAGAGTAATTTTATGAGAAAATCAGTATATATAGCAGAAAAGCCAAGTGTAGCACAAGAGTTTGCTAAGGCGTTAAAATTAAATGTAAAGAAAAAAGATGGGTATTTAGAATCAGAAGAAGCAGTTGTAACTTGGTGTATAGGGCATTTGGTTACAATGAGTTATCCAGAAGTATATGATGAAAATTTAAAACGATGGAGATTGGAAACACTGCCATTTTTACCGAAAAAATTTTTATATGAAGTGATTCCGGCAGTGAAAAAACAGTTCGAAACTGTTAAAAGAATTTTGACGAGGGATGATGTAGATACTATTTATGTTTGCACAGACTCTGGACGAGAGGGAGAATATATTTATCGGCTTGTAGAGCAAATGTGTGGAGAGAATGTAAAACAGAAACTTAGGAAAAGAGTGTGGATTGATTCTCAGACAGAAGAAGAGATTTTAAGAGGAATTAAAGAGGCAAAAGATTTATCAATATATGATAATCTTTCTGCTTCAGCGTATTTGCGTGCAAAAGAAGATTATCTTATGGGAATTAATTTTTCACGTCTTCTAACATTAAAATATGGAAATAGTATATCGAACTATCGTCATACAAAATTTACAGTGATTTCAGTAGGAAGAGTAATGACGTGTGTTCTTGGTATGGTGGTGAGAAGAGAACGAGAAATTCGTAGTTTTGTTAAGACACCATTTTATCGTGTGTTGAGTACATTAAATTTAGGAGAATTGAATTTTGAAGGGGAATGGAAAGCAGTAAAGGGTTCAAAATATTTTGAATCGTTTGATTTATATAAAGAAAATGGTTTTAAAATGCGAAAAAAAGCCGAAGAACTGATTGAATATTTAAATGATGAAGATCCTTTGATGGCACAGGTTGTGTCTATAACGAAGAAAAAGGAAAAGAAAAATCCACCACTTCTATATAATCTAGCTGAATTACAAAATGAATGTGCCAAAAAGTTTAAAATCAGTCCAGATGAAACACTTAGAATTGTACAAGAATTGTACGAAAAGAAACTAGTTACTTATCCAAGAACAGATGCAAGAGTATTATCAACAGCCGTTGCAAAAGAAATTTCGAAAAATTTGAATGGTTTGTCGAAATATGAGATGGCAAAACCATATTTAAGTGATATTTTAAGTTTTGGAAGTCATAAAGGCTTAGAAAAGACTCGTTATGTAAATGATAAACAGATTACAGATCATTATGCAATTATACCAACGGGACAGGGATTGTCAACTTTACAATCGATATCTGCAATTGCAAAACAAGTTTATGATACAATTGTAAGAAGATTTCTCAGTATATTTTATCCTCCGGCAATATATCAAAAAGTAAGTATTGTGACAAAAATTAAAGAAGAACAATTTTTTTCTAATTTTAAAGTGCTTGCAGAAGAGGGATATTTGAAAGTAACAGAAATTTCGCAGATGAAAAAGGAAACAGAATCAGAGGGAAATACATCTGATATGGGATTATTTTCTGTCATTCAACAATTAAAGAAAGGCTCCATTCTTCCAGTAAATGCATTAACAATAAAAGAGGGAGAAACATCTCCACCCAAAAGATATAATTCCGGATCGATTATTTTGGCAATGGAAAATGCAGGGCAATTAATTGAAGATGAAGAATTGCGTGCACAGATTAAAGGAAGTGGAATTGGCACAAGTGCGACAAGAGCAGAAATTTTAAAAAAACTGTTGGGTATTAAATATTTGTCATTAAACAAGAAAACACAAATTATTATTCCTACATTGCTAGGAGAGATGATTTATGATGTAGTAGAAAATTCTATTCGTTCTTTGCTCAATCCTGAATTAACTGCGAGTTGGGAAAAAGGTCTCACATATGTGGCAGAAGGTGATATTACCCCTGAAGAATATATGGTAAAACTGGAAAATTTTATTAAAAGCAGAACACAAGGGGTATTAGGATTAAATAATCAGTATAAATTAAGGAGTTGTTATGATGCTGCTGCGCAGTTTTATAAGAAGGGAAAATAAATTATGAAAAAATTAATGGTAAAAACTTTGTTTAATTTAGATAAGACAATTGCGAAGGATTTGTTAAATAGCGTAACATATCCATGGGAGGCGCTTCCTAAAATTAGTGCATTTATTATAGAACTGGGGAAATCATTAAACGAGGAAGAGTATGATAAATGTGGGGAAAATATTTGGATTGCTAAAAATGCTGTGGTAGCACCAACAGCCTTTATTCAAGGACCTGCCATTATTGGTAAATATGCAGAAATAAGACATTGTGCATTTATCCGTGGAAATGCGATTATAGGTGAGGGTGCAGTTGTTGGAAATTCTACAGAATTAAAAAATGTAATTTTATTTAACAAAGTACAAGTGCCGCATTATAATTATGTGGGAGATTCTATTTTAGGATATAAATCTCATATGGGAGCAGGTGCAATTACGTCCAATGTTAAATCGGATAAAACACTTGTGACAGTAAAAGAAAATGAAAGTGTGATAGAAACAGGTTTAAAAAAATTTGGAGCGATACTAGGTGACGAGGTAGAAGTTGGTTGTGGTTCGGTATTAAATCCAGGAACAATTGTTGGAAAGCATACAAATATTTATCCGTTATCTATGGTAAGAGGATACATTCCTTGTAATTGTATTTATAAAAAACAAGGTGAAATTACAGAAAAACGATAAATAATTTGACAATAAAAAAGTCAAGTATATTATTATGCAACTAAGTAATTCCGAAAGCAATTAAGGAATTAAAAGAAGTGATATTTGAATTGCAAAATAGAAATGTTACCGTGTTAATAAGCACACATATGTTGGAAATGGTAAAAGAATTGTGGAAAATATCTATTTTTGAAATTTCAGTCCGCAACACTTAGTATGGGAGGAATTCTTGAAGGCTTAACATCAGTTTTTATTAGTATTAAACTATTCTTCCCGATTATATTTGTTTATGGCTTACTAATGGTAAGCATAATAGCATTTTAGCTTCATCAAGATTTGGTGAGATGGAGAAAAGAGATTAAAGATAGGAGGGAAAAGAAATGATTCAAGATAATTATGTTGTGTTTGAAATTGGAAAAAGAAAAAATATCGCATTGGTAGCTCATGATGGAAAGAAAAAAGAACTTGTTGAATGGTGTGAAAGGAATAAAGATATTTTAAAAGAACATTCTCTTTGTGGAACAGGGACAACATCAAGACTAATTACAGAGAGAACTGGACTTAGAGTGAAAGGATATAATAGCGGACCACTTGGTGGAGATCAACAAATTGGTGCGAAAATCGTAGAAGGAAAGATTGATTTTATGATTTTTCTTTGGGATCCTTTGGCGGCACAACCTCATGATCCAGATGTAAAGGCATTACTTCGCATTGCGGTTGTTTATGATATACCAATTGCGAACAATTTGTCTACGGCAGATTTTATGTTGCGTTCAGAATATATGAAAACAACATACAATAGAAAAGTTGAAAATTTTAATAAAAAGGTAGAAGATCGTGTTAGTCAAATGAAATGATAAAAAAATATCTCTGTAAAATATTGCAGAGATATTTTTCTTGAGAAAACAGGTTGAATATGCTATGCTAAAAACAGTTCTAATAAAATCATTTAAAATGAGTATTCACTCATAAATTCCCTTTTAGCAAAATTGAATAAAGAAGGTGATACAATAAGAAAGTATTGACATTTAGAGAAAATTATACTACTATATCATTAGAAAACGAACATAAGTTCGTGGAAAAGGAGATTGTTATGGCGACAGAGGATAAATTAAAAGCATTAGATGCAGCAATATCTAAATTAGAAAAAGATTTCGGGAAAGGAACAGTGATGAAACTAGGGGATGCAGGTGCAAATGTATCTGTAGAAACTGTTCCAACAGGTTCATTAAGTCTTGATATTGCGTTAGGTCTAGGTGGAGTGCCTAAGGGGCGTGTTATTGAAGTATATGGACCCGAATCAAGTGGTAAAACAACTGTTACTTTGCATATGATAGCGGAAGTACAAAAAAGAGGAGGTATTGCAGGATTTATTGATGCAGAACACGCTTTAGATCCTGTGTATGCTAAGAATATAGGTGTTGATATTGATGAATTATATATTTCGCAACCAGATAGTGGAGATCAAGCTCTTGAGATTGCAGAAACTATGGTTCGCTCAGGTGCTATGGATATAGTTGTTATCGATTCAGTAGCTGCCTTAGTTCCCAAGCAAGAAATTGAGGGGGATATGGGTGATAGTCATGTGGGACTTCAGGCTAGACTTATGTCACAGGCATTACGAAAATTGACTCCTGTTATTAGTAAATCTAATTGTGTCGTTATTTTTATTAATCAATTACGTGAAAAAGTTGGTGTTATGTTCGGTAATCCTGAGACAACAACAGGAGGACGTGCATTGAAATTTTATGCTTCTGTACGTATGGATGTAAGAAGAATTGAAACATTAAAACAAAGCGGAGAAATGGTTGGAAACCGTACAAGAATAAAGATTGTTAAGAATAAAATTGCGCCACCATTTAAAGAAGCAGAATTTGATATTATGTTTGGAAAAGGAATCTCCAAAGAAGGAGATGTTTTAGACCTAGCTACAGGAATAGATTTGGTTAGTAAAAGTGGTTCTTGGTATGCTTATAATGGAGAAAAAATTGGTCAGGGACGTGAAAATGCAAAAACTTATTTACATACACATCCTGAAATTATGAATGAATTAGAAGCGAAAGTCCGCGAACATTATGGACTTGGTGTTGGAAGTGATAATGTAGATAAAGAGGAAGAATAGAATGGTTGTTACTAAAGTGGAGCCTCTTACAAAGATAAAATGGAAAGTGTATCTTGACGGAAAGTTCGTTTTTGTATTATACAAAGGCGAACTTTCGCGTTTTCATATAGCGCAAGGAGAGGAACTTTCTGAAGAGATGTTTGTGAAGATAAAACAAGAAATAATCTTAAAACGTGTGAAATTGAGAGCACTTCATTTGTTGAATCAAATGGATAGAACAGAGGCTCAGCTAAGAACAAAATTAAAGCAAGGATATTATACTGATGAGATGATTGAACAAGCGATTACTTACGTTAAATCTTTTGGTTATATTGAGGATGGTAGTTATGCAAAGCGCTATATTTTAAGTAAGCAAAAAAGTAAAAGTAAAAAAGAAATATATGCACAATTGCATCAAAGAGGAATCGTTAAAGAAGTAATTGAATATGCAATGGAAGAGTGTTATGAGCAGGATGAAGAGATAATGGCAATTAAGAGATTAATTGAGAAAAAACACTTTGATATTGAAAATGCAACGGATAGTGAAAAAATAAAACTGTATGGATACCTGTCAAGAAAAGGATTTTCTTATGATTGTATCCGTCAGGTAATACAAAATTCTGACTGGAATGCTTGACAGATTTAGCGAAACAGTATAAAATTTAAGTGTTGTATTTGTACAATGAAAATTAAATAAGGAGGTGCTCCTGTGCCAATTGTTAGTATAATTATTGCTGTAGTTATTACTCTTGTTATAACGGCAATCGTTACTCACTTTGTTACTGTATCTAATCTGAAGAAGAATGCAGATTCTAAGATTGGTAATGCAGAAAACAGAGCAAGAGAGATAATAGATGACGCATTGAAAACAGCTGAAACGACTAAGAAAGAAGCTCTTTTAGAAGTAAAAGAAGAGTCTATTAGGACAAAAAATGAACTTGAAAAAGAGACAAAGGAACGCAGAGCAGAATTGCAACGCTATGAAAAGCGCGTACTTTCTAAAGAGGAAGCGCTTGATAAAAAAGTGGATGTGATTGAGCAGCGTGAGGCGAATTTCGTTGCAAGAGAAGAAGAAATCAAACAACGAGAAATGAAAGCAGAAGAACTTAGCAAACAACGTGTACAGGAACTAGAAAGAATCTCAGGACTTACCTCCGAACAAGCAAAAGAATATCTGTTAAAAACTGTAGAGGAAGATGTAAAACATGATACTGCGAAGCTGATCAAAGAATTAGAAACGCAGGCAAAAGAAGAAGCAGGGAAAAAGGCAAGAGATTACGTTGTTACTGCGATTCAAAAATGCGCAGCAGACCATGTTGCAGAAACTACAATTTCCGTTGTGCAACTTCCGAGTGATGAGATGAAAGGAAGAATTATTGGTAGAGAAGGTCGAAATATTCGTACTTTAGAAACGCTAACAGGAGTTGAGTTAATTATAGATGATACTCCGGAAGCAGTTGTCTTATCAGGGTTCGATCCAATTAGAAGAGAAGTGGCAAGAATTGCTTTGGAAAAATTGATTCTTGATGGACGAATTCATCCGGCAAGAATTGAAGAAATGGTTGAGAAAGCGCAAAAAGATGTAGAAACAATGATTCGTGAAGAGGGAGAAAACGCTGCATTAGAGGTAGGAGTACATGGTATTCATCCAGAATTGATACGACTTTTAGGAAGAATGAAATTCAGAACAAGTTATGGTCAAAATGCATTGAAACATTCTATTGAAGTTGCTCAATTATCAGGACTTCTTGCGGGAGAAATCGGGTTGGATGTAAGAATGGCGAAACGTGCAGGTCTTTTACATGATATTGGTAAATCTATTGACCATGATGTAGAAGGATCTCACATTCAGATTGGTGTTGATTTGTGTAGAAAATATAAAGAATCAGCAGTTGTAATTAACGCTGTGGAATCACATCATGGTGATGTAGAACCTGAAACATTAATTGCATGTATTGTGCAGGCAGCAGATACAATTTCCGCTGCAAGACCAGGTGCAAGAAGAGAGACATTAGAAACATATACAAACAGATTAAAACAATTAGAAGACATCGCAAATCAATTTAAAGGTGTTGACAAATCTTTTGCTATTCAAGCGGGTAGAGAGATTCGTATTATGGTAGTTCCAGAACAAGTATCAGATGCAGATATGGTACTTTTAGCTAGAGATATTTCTAAACAGATTGAATTTGAATTAGAATATCCAGGACAAATTAAAGTAAATGTTATTCGTGAATCACGAGTTACAGACTATGCAAAATAGGAAAAATAGAACCCTTGTCATTTGGCAAGGGTTTTTACTTACATAAAATTTAAAAATGAAAGAGAGAAGATAAAAATAATGGAAGAATTGAAACGAATAAATAGAACATTAAAATATGAAGGATCAATTTTAAAGGTATATACAGATGAAATTCAACTTCCGAATAGTAATATAGCACATTGGGATTATATACATCATAATGGTGCAACTGCCATTGTCCCGATTAGAAAAGATGGGAAGATTTTATTAGTGCGTCAATACAGAAATGCTTTAGATAGAGAGACATTAGAAATCCCAGCGGGGAAATTAGATGATAAAAATGAAAAACCAATATTATGTGCTTTGCGTGAATTAGAAGAAGAAACAGGATATGTTGCTGGGAAAATCACCCATCTGATTACATTGTGCACATGGGTTGCGTTTACAAATGAGAAAATAGAAGTGTATGTAGCAGAAGAATTAAAGTCTACAATGCAACACTTGGATGAAGATGAATTTATTGATGTAGAAGCGTATACAATAGAAGAGATAAAGGAAAAAATTTTCAGTGGAGAAATCCAAGATGCAAAAACAATTTCCTCTCTGTTGGCTTATGAGAATTGGAAGAAAAAAGAATAATAAGAAAGACAAGGCATATAATGAAATATCTAAAAGAATGGAGGAATCTAAGTGAATATACGTCAGAGCAAGACTTATATAACCATGTTTTGTGTGGTGGGTTTTTTGGGAGGTATCTTATATGCCAATTTTATTTCGAATCAGATTTTTAACACATCAGGAATCTTTAGTGAGTATTTTTTGAGTCAGTATCCATCTATTGAAATTATTTCAAAGGAGTATATTTGTTATGTTTTGCGAATAAGGTTGATTCCGTTGATTTTCCTTATTTTGCTAGGACAGACAAAAATACGAAAAACGATGATTTCTCTTTTTCTTTTTTGGATAGGATTTTCCGGAGGAATTTTAATTGTAACTTCAATTTTTCGTTTGGGGGTGAAAGGCGTTTTGCTTTTTGTGATAGGAACCATGCCACAATTTCTTTTTTATGTGCTAGGATATGCAATGGTTGTTTGGTATTTTTATACATATCCAATGTCAAAATGGAATTATAGTAAAACGATATTTCTTTTTAGTATGATTAGTCTTGGCATTATAACGGAAGTATATGTTAATCCAATATTAATGAAAATGTTTGTGCGTACAATATAAAGTTAGGTCGCAGTGTATGC
>JAHHTN010000003.1 GCA_020024645.1 Faecalimonas sp. | reverse complement strand
AAGCTGGATAGGTGGTAAGAAATTACTGCGAAAGGAAATTATTAATCAATTCCCAGACGATCATGAAAGATTAAGAGAAGTATTATCAAAGATAAAAGGAAAATTTATTCTATCCTACAATGATTGTGAAATGATAAGAGAGTTATACAAAGAGTACACAATCATAGAAGTAGAAAGGCATGATAATATTGTGGCTAAGAGTGGAAGCAGGAGATATAAAGAATTGATTATTAAAAATTATTAAGGAGTGAAATGCTAGAGAAAGAATTAAAAGCCATATATAATTCGGCTAGATGGAAGCAAAAGAGAATCAAGATATTAGAACGAGATTGTTATGAGTGCCAGGATTGCAAGGCGAGAGTAATAAGAGCGTATCACGATCAAGAAAAATTATCAGCAAGGGATAAAGAAATAAGAAGAGCTGAAGAAGTACACCATATAAAAGAAGTAAGAGAATTCCCAGAGCTTGCTTTCAAAGATGATAACTTAATTAGTTTATGTAAACAGTGTCATAACATAAGGCATGGAAGAAATCCGTATAGGTTTGTAAAAAGAAAGAAAAGATTAACAGAAGAAAAGTGGTAATACCCCCGGTCTAATTCTCAGTGAATTTTTTTCGAGAGGAGAACGGGGATGTGGCCACGACTCTGGAGAAATTTCCGCGCGCACGTGAAAAGGGGTAGACATATTTAAGAACAAGGGGGTGGCAAAGTGACACAGAAACAAGTAAGAACATCATTGTTAGAACAACTAAAACTTCAGAATAAAACATCAGAATTTTATGAAGATTTAGTAAATGATTACATGACATATTGGGTATTAAAAAAGAAATTAACTACGGATATAAATAAAAAAGGACTTCGCTATAAGACAATCAATGGAAATGGAATTGAAGTCGAAAAACCCAATGAATCCGTAGTAAATCTGCCTAAAATCACTACTGCCATGCTGAAGTTATTAAATGATTTAAACTTAAAAGAACCATTAAATGAGTCATCTGCTGAGGATGATTATCTGTAATGATTATTTGTAAAGAGATAGCAGAATATCTTAGATATGCAGAAGACCATCCAGCGTGGATAAATGAGGAAAGAAAGCTTTTAATTGAGAACATTGTTTTGCCAACAATTAGGCGAAATGATGTTTTTTTTGATGAAAAAACCTATCAAAACTGCTTAAAATATTGCGAAAAACACTATTATAAATTATTTCCATATCAAAAATTTATTTATGCTTTTGCATTTATGTATAAAGATGATATGCCGATATTTCCTAAATTTTTCATAATGATGGGAAGGGGGAACGGGAAGGACGGTTTCATTGTCCCGCTGGTGAATTTCTTTCAGACTCCTTTGTATGGGGTAAAGAATTACCATATTGAAATTGTGGCCAACTCCGAGCAACAGGTAAAGGATACATTTAAAGTAGCTTATGATGCAATGGACATTCCGGCCATGAAAGGGAAATTTAAAGTTACAAAAGAACTCATTACTAATACAGTAACTGGGGCTGAATTGAAATACAATACATCTAACGCAAGTACGAAGGATGGTAAACGGCCAGGTTGTTTGGTGCTGAATGAAATTCATGCTTATGAAAACTATGATCAGATAAATGTATTTGAATCTGCGCTTGGGAAAGTCAAGCATCCAAGAGAATTTATTATTACCACAAACGGGTATGTAAGAGAAGGTCCTTTGGATGAACTGCTTGTGTTATTAAAGAAAATATTGGAAACAGGAGAAAATCCATTAGGATATTTTCCGTTTATCTGCAAAATTGATGCAGAAGAAGAAGCAGACAATCCGGATGCATGGCATAAAGCCAATCCTTCAATGGAATATATGCCTATTCTGGCCAATCAAATTCATGCAGATTACTTGGAAATGAAAGAACTTCCAAGTAAAAAGCCAGAGTTTATGACAAAACGTATGAACTGGCCAGCTAGAAATGAGGAACAAACAGTTGCGAGCTGGGAAAACATATTGCGATGCTGTTATGACGATATAGAAAGAAAAACGCCAAGAGAAGTTCCTAATACAAAAGGAAAACTTGCGATTATTGGAATTGATTACGCTGATGTAAGAGACTTTGCATCTGCAGGAGTGCTTACGGAGAAAGACGGGGAATTTATTTGGATACAACACACCTGGATCTGTGCAGAATCTCCATTTTTGGACTCCATTAAATTCCCGATTGCTCAAAACTATGGACAGCCAGAATTTACGGACTACGAAGTGGTGCAAGGCCCTGTTATCCCGCCAGAAGAAATCGTAAAATGGTGCATGGAAAGAATGCAGGAATATGTAGTTGTAAAAATAACTATGGATACATACCGATACACTATGTTTAGGCTACTTTTTGAATCCTATGGGGTAAGAGAGGAAACGCGGCAGGATCCATATGGAACGGTGCGCCTAATCAGAAAACTGGGTTCTGTCTGCGGAATTATTGCACCGGAAATTGAAAAACTGTTTTCAGAAAATAAAATTATTTACGGACCTTCAGCAATTATGCGCTGGTACACAAACAACACGCAGGTTATAACAGATAAATTCGGAAATAAGCAATATGGAAAAATAGAACCGAAACTAAGGAAAAATGATGGATTTATGGCATTTATAGCAGCTATGTATTCGAAAGATTTAATAAAGGAGGTGATAGTATATGTTTAATTTTACATGGATAGGAAAAAATAAAATAAAATCCATAATGGAAGTAATTGAGGCGGATATCGAGGAACTGCAGATATCTAAAATGGCAATTGAAAAAGCGGTAAGCATGATTGCAAAAGCAGTGGCCAAGAGTGAATTTGTTGTACAGAGAAAAAATGGAAAAGTAAAAGATGATATTTATTATATGTTAAATGTAAAGGCGAATGAAAATGAAACTGCAACAGATTTTTGGATAGAAGTGATTAGAAGGTTACTTATTGAATCTGAATGTGTAATTTGCAGAATTGGGAAATCATTGTATGTTGCAGATTCTTGGCAAGTAGATGCATCTGTTGTATTAGAACAAAAATATACAAATATTGTAATTACATCAAATGGAAATGATTTGCAATTAGATAAAACATTTTATGCAAACGAAGTTTTACATCTTAGAAGTAGAAATGAAAAGATTCAGTCATACATGAAAAAGATATTTGGAAAATATGATGAAATCTTAGATGCATTAAGCGAAGCAAAGAGAATCACTAGTACACCTAAATTTGAATTACTCACGAAAGGGCTGCAACCACTATTGAGAAGTAAAAATCCAGATGGAACAGATAAAACCATGACAGTGGATGAATACAAAGAAAAAATTAAAAAACTTTTGACATCAAAACAAGTAGAAATAATAACAAATCAAGACACGATTACGCTTGGAGAATTAAAAATAGCAAACAATGTAAGTACGGAAGATATTACAAAGATTGCTCACGAAATTTTTATAGAATGCGCACTTGCGTTTGATATTCCAAAAGCAGTGTTCCTCGGGGAAATTACGGAGAAAGCAGACAGCACAAATGAATTTATTACATATGCGGTAAGTTGGGTTGTAGAAGTGATAAACGACTCTCTAAATGCAAAACTTGTAGGACAGAAGGACTATCTAAATGGAGAAAAAATTTGGATTGATATGTCTGGATATAAGCATGTGGACATTATTGAAAGTGCTGGAAATTTGGACAAGCTCAGAGCAATTGGCTTTTCACTTGATGAGATATTTAAGATGGTCGGTTGGGAAGAATTGGGAACAGAATTTTCCAAACAAAGAGTAGTTACAAAAAACTATACAAATGATTTAAATGAGGGTTCTTAAGGAGGTGATCTAGCTTCTCCCAGTTATGGGTTAAATAGCAAATATAAGAGAGGAGAGAAAGAAGTGAAGTATTACGCTTTAGAAAGAAAAGAAAACAAAGCAGATCTGTACATTTTCGGGACAATTACATCTTATCCGTGGAGGGATAAAGATAGAGATGCCTATGGAATAGTACAAGAGTTAGCCGAACTAGACGCAGATGAATTGAATGTACATATTAATTCGAATGGTGGAGCAGTTTCAGAAGGATTGGCCATTTACAATGTATTGAAAAATAGTAAAGCAAAAGTAACAACTTATTGCGATGGATTTGCATGCTCGGCAGCATCTGTAATTTTTATGGCAGGCGATAAAAGAATTATGAACAGTGCTTCTTTGTTGATGATTCATAATGCGTGGACTTATGGACAGGGAAATGCTGCAGAATTTCGCAAGCAGGCAGATGATTTAGACACTATTACACAAGCTTCGGTAAATGCTTATATGAACTGTGCATCCATTACAGAGGATGAAGTCAAAAAAATGATGGATGAAGAAACATGGATAACTGCAGAAAAAGCGGTAGAGTATGGTTTTGCTACAAGTATTTACGAAGACGAAGAAAAAGGTGTAAATCAGTCTGCGCAGATGAGCATCAGGAATAAGATATTAAGCGTATCTAATTTGGAAATGGAATCAATTGACTTGAGTGAGATTCTTCAAGTGGATTCAGATGAAATTGCAAGGAAAGTTGTAGAATTATTGGAAAAGAAAGAAGAAAAAACAAGCACTGGATGGAGTGCTTTTTTTAATGGAGGTAAAAAATGATTATTGATGGAAACAAAGAATTAAAGCAGAAAGTAAGAGAACTTTTGGAAAGCGCAGAAGATAAAAGTGCAGCTATTTATGAAGCGGCAGAAATGATTATTGAAGCAAAAAACGATGGGCTGATTAAAGAATTGGTAGAAGAGAACGCCAGAGCAGCAGCAGATGAGAATTACAGAAAATCGCTTGGATTACATACGTTAAGTAAAGAAGAAAATGAGTTTTATGGAAAAATCAAAGACGGGGTATACCAGGCAATCACAGCAAAACAAATTGATATTCTTCCAACATCTATAATCGATAGAACAATGGAAGATATTAAAGCGAAAAGTGATATCTTAACACTTGTGAATTTTGCTCCGGCGGATGTAAAACATTGGCTTACAGGAACACATTCTGGAAAAGCCGCATGGGGCAATGAGTTAACAGAAGCCATTACAGGAGAGTTATCAGCTACGATTAAGGGAATTGACTTAGAACAACATAAATTAACGGTGTTCATGGTGATACCGAAAGCAATTAGAGAATTGGCGCTTCCATTTGTAGACAAATATTTCAGAGCAATACTTGCAGAGGCTATGCAAGATGGTCTAGTAGATGGTTATTTGAATGGAGACGGAAAAACAGGACCTGTTGGAATTACAAAGAAATTGGAAACATTTACAAGCTCCGGAACTGCACAGGCAAAAACAAAAATTCAAACAGTGAAAAAATTTTCACCTAAAGGATTAGTAGAAGTAAGAAAGACGTTATCAAATAATGGTAAAAGAAAAGTAACAGAATTACATCTTATTTGTAATCCACTAGACGAAGCAGAATATGTTGATCCTTGCTTATATGGAGAAGCGTTAACTGGTGGATACAAAGATACATCATTTATGCCGATCGTAAAACACGTTGATGCGAATTGCCCACAGGGAACCGGTATCTTTACTTTAAAAGGTGTCTATACTATGGGAATTTCCGGTGTGAAATTTAATGAATATTCCGAAACAAAAGCGATGGAAGATGCAGATCTTGTTATTGGAAAATGTTATGCAAACGGAAGAGCTGATGATGATAATTGCGCAGTGGTATTTGATGTTACAAAATTAGAAGAGTATGTTCTTCCAGTGAATCAAGTAACACAACCAGCCGCAAAATAATAGGAGAAGGTAAATGGAGGAATTAATTATCCGAGTACGAGAGGAATATCAAATTCCTCCGTATTTTTCGGACGAAGGAATTAAAAGTTATGCAATAGAAGGAGAAACGAGATTAAAAAGTTTAAACCCTATTGCAGATACTAAAAACGATGAAACATATAAGATGTTATTAAAAACATACATCTATTATGCGTATCACCACAAGATTGACGAATGGGAAAAAAATTATGAAAACTTAATAGTGTCATGGCAATTAGGAACGGAGGTACGATAATGAGAGTACCAGAGTATACAGATGGAGCATTAGAGTTATACGAAATAACACAAGATGAAAGCAAGGATTATCCAGAAGTGATTTTAAAACCTAAAAACATGTCTCCTATATGGTATAGAGAAATTTCTGTATTTGATAGGCTGAAATATGAATTTAACCAGGGTGGAAAAGAAATTACAATGAAAATTAGAGTGCCGAAATACAAAGGGATAAGTAGTAATAATGTATGTGTGATTGATGGAATCAAACATAAAGTATTTAATGCAACACATGTAACATCAAAAGAGGGATTTCCCGAAACAGAGCTAACATTAGTAAGTCCTGAAGAGGAGATGAGAATACAATGAAAAAAAGTGAATTAAGCGAATTACTTCATAGTTTAGGAATTGGAGTTAATGAAGGAATAACAAGCGAGAGTAATAAGGGAAAATACCCAAGGATTGTATATTGGCCTTATACAGAAGTAGAAAAAGTGGCATCAGATGAAACATATACTACGGTATTTACGTATCAAATTTCACTTTTTGCAAAAATTCCACGTCATGAAAAATTTATTGAACTGAAAAAGAAATTGAGAGAACAAGGATATAGACCTGAGTTCTATCATGAATATGTTGAAAATGACCCTGTATTTAGTAAAACGTGGCATACATATTTTAGTTTGGAAGTAGAAGACGATACAGACGTATGAGTTATGATGAATTTTTTTCAGGGTTTGACGAGTTTTCAGATTTACTAAAAAATTTTGATGACATAGATGGAAGAGTAGATGAAATTTTACAGATAGGAGCAGATGAACTATGTAAAGATATAAAAAATTCACCTAAACCACGCTCAAAAGTAACAAAATCAGGGTACACGCATTTGTTAGACACTATCACGTCACGAAAAGAAGGGAAAGAAGTAGTTGTAGGCTGGGGAAAGTATTACGGACCTATGCTAGAAAAAGGTACTAAAAAAATGGAAGGTCAGGGGCATTTGGCAAGAACGTTTAAAAGAAATGCAAACAAGTATTATGAAAAAATGGCAAAAGAAATATATAGGAGGTAAGAGGATGGGAATCACAACAAAAAAACCACCAATGAAGGAAACGGTTGGTGCACAGTATGTATGTTTTACAACACAAACAGAAGATGGAGATTGGCAAAATAAATTTGAAACGGATGTAGAAAAAACAGAGGTAGTAAAAAAAGTAAAAGTGTCTGAAAACATGAGTAGTGAAGTGGCATATGCAAGTGGTGTAGTTTACGATTCAGATTCAACATCAGGGAACACAACAATCGAAGTAGAAGTGATTGCGTTCCCAGCGGATACCCTTGCAAAAATGAGAGGAGAAAAGGTTGATGTAGGAGGCTTGATTCTATCAGGTTCTGGAGGAAGTAGACCATATTTTGCATACGGAAAAGTAGTAAAATTAAAACGCGGGAAAATAAGAATGGAATGGTATCCTAAATGTAAACTAACGGAAAATTCGGATGAAGCATCCACTAAAACAGAAAAATTTGCAGAACAAACGGACACAGTAAAAATATCAGCGTACCCATTCGATTCTGCAGGCAATATTAAAGCTTATGTTGATTCAAGTGTAACTGGATTTCCTGAAGGATTAACAGAAGAAAAATTCTTTGCAAAACCTATTCTTACTGCAGAAGATTTAAAAACTGCAGCAGGAGTGGCACGATAAAAGAGGTGTGAAATGGATAATTTTATAACATTAACAGATGGAACAAGATTAGAAGTGAAAATAAATTTTGGAACAATTTATTATTTGACACAATGTGGCGGAAGCAAATTAATGAAAAAAATTCAAAGGAAGCAAGATAAAAAATGTACTATAACAGATTTCGAACAAATGGAGTTATCAGCAAAAATTATTTATGCTATTCTGCGAAGTAATGGAAAAAAAGTAACATTTGATGAGGCACTGGAATTAGTACCTCCAGATGTAGAAGATTTGCAAAAAATCATTGATGCATTTGAAAAGCATTTAGAAAAAAGTAAAAAAAAAGAAACGAGCAAGAAGAATATGAAAGTGATTTATCAGAAATAAATTGGGCTGAATATATGGTATGTGCGAGAGAAATGGGAATGTCGGAAGAAGAGTTTTTTAATTCCGATCCCATTTTTTTTAATGAATGCTATGGAATATTTAAAGAAAGAGAAGCGAACAAATGGCAGATGAATTAAAACGAGTCGGGCTTGTATTTAAAGCAGATGGTGCAGTTGATTTCAAAAAGAGCTTAAAAGAAGTTAATGCAGCTGTGCAAGAAAATCGCTCCTCTTTTAAATTAGCAAAAAGTCAGTGGGACGAATCAACAAAAGCAGCAGATAAATTAAAAGACAGGCAAGAGTATTTGGCAAAGCAGACTAAAGACTATGCTGACAAAGTGTTAATTTTAAAAGAACAGTTAAATGAATTAGAAGGCGCAGAAAAAAGAGATGAAGCTGCTATTGCAAAGAAACGAACAGAATTAAATAATACAAAAGCAACGCTTTCTTCATATGAAAAAGGGCTTGCAGAAGTAAATGAAAAATTAAAGTCAGGAACTTTACAAATAGAAGAGTATGCAAAGAAAATAGAAGCAATAGGAGCAAAGGCGACAGATGCAGGGAAAAAGTTGTCTACAAGAGTTTCAGCACCTATAGCAGCAATAGGTGGACTGGCCATTAAATCAGCAATGGAACTTGATGAAGGATACGATATTATTATTACTAAGACAGGAGCAACGGGAGACGCTCTAGAAGAAATGAATAAAGTTGCTGATGAAGTGTTTGGAAGTATGCCAACAGAAATGACAGATGTAGGAACTGCTGTAGGAGAAGTTAATACAAGATTTGCAAGTACTGGAGAAGAATTAAAAAAGACATCAGAGGTATTTTTAAAATTTGCAGAAATAAACGATGTGGATTTAAATACATCCATAGGAACTACTGATAAAATCATGACACAATTTGGAATAGATACTAAAAATGTATCGGAAGTTTTAGGGATAATCACGAAAAGAGCGCAGGAAACAGGAATTGGTGCAGACGTCTTACAGAACTCGTTAAGTCAGAACAGTGCAACATTAAAAGAGTTAGGGTTTGGGATGGAAGAGAGCATAAATTTATTGGCACAATTCGAAGAGAACGGTGTAGATGCTTCAGTAGCATTAAAAGGAATGCAAAAGTCAATAACAAATATGGCTAAAGACGGTTTATCTGCAGATGAATCAATTAAAAAAATTATAATATCTATTCAAAAAGCCAAAACAGAAACAGAGGCTATAAACATTGCATCAGAGACGTTCGGAACAAAAGGAGCGGTACAAATGGTTGATGCAATAAGAAGCGGGAGATTATCACTTGAAAATCTTTCTGACACGCTTTCAAATTATGGGCAAACGGTAAATGATACGTGGCAGACAACACA
Organism: Faecalimonas sp.; assembly: GCA_020024645.1. Taxonomy (GTDB): domain Bacteria; phylum Bacillota; class Clostridia; order Lachnospirales; family Lachnospiraceae; genus Faecalimonas. The sequence continues at coordinate 52,765 of JAHHTN010000003.1, read as the reverse complement.
AGATCCGTGGGATAAAATGAAAACGTCGACAAATCAATTAAAGGTTGCTGGCTCTCAATTAGCCGGACAGTTATTTGAAGTTTTAGCGCCTATTATAAACATGTTAACAGAAAAGGTACAAGCATTTTCGAATTGGTTTGGAAAATTAGACGAAGGACAAAAGCAAACAATCGTTACAATTGGATTATTAGTTGTAGCGATAGGTCCGTTGTTAATTATATTTGGAACATTGGCTGGGAGTACAATGAAAATAATAACATTAACGTCTAAAGTTATTACGGTCGCAGGAAAGGTACCAGGAATCCTAAAAACAGTAGGAACAGGTGCGAAGTTTGTGTGGGCGATATTAAGCGCAAATCCCATAGGAGTAGTAATAACTGTAGTAGGAGGATTAATAGCAGCGTTTATCACTCTCTATAACAAATGCGATTGGTTTAGAGAAGGTGTAGATAAAATCTTTTCTAAAATAAAGAAAGTATTAGGTGGAGCAGTAGATTGGATGAAAGATATATTTGATTTCGAATGGAAATTGCCTAAAATCAAATTACCGCATTTTAAAATGAAGGGGAGTTTCAGTTTAAGTCCGCCGAGCGTTCCAAGTTTAAGTATAGATTGGTATGCGAAAGGTGGTATTTTAAAAAGTCCTACAATTTTTGGAAAAAACGGAGATTCACTAATGGGTGGAGGAGAAGCAGGGCCAGAAGCAGTACTTCCAATTGCACTACTAAAGAATTACATACGGGAAGAAATGCAAGGAAACAATGAAAACTTAGTAAAAGTGTTTGTTGAGGCATTAAAAGAAATTAAATTGGTAGCAGAAAATAATATATACCTGGGAGATAGAAAAATTGCAGAGGTATTGACAGAAATGGTAATTAAAAAAATGTCTGAAAAGGCAATGAATATGAAGGGGATGAAGGGAAGGCAATATGTTTAATTTGGAATACAATGAAAAGAATTTATCAGAGTACAAAATTTTTGTAAAAGAGCTCCCAGCCTTTCCACCAGCAAAAGAAAAAATCATAACACAGAATGTTAGCGGTTTTGGGTTAGTGTGCGAATATACAGGAGAATTTGAGCCTACAGAATTTAGTGTGCAATTAAATTATATAGGGAAAAAGGAAAACTGGTTTGAAACATGGTCTGAATTACAAAATTGTCTAAGCAAAGGTGGGAATTTAATATTTTCGAATGCTCCAGATTATTATTATAGAGTAGCGAAAGTAGAAATTGGTGAAAATCAAATGCTTACAGAAAAAATTGGAGTTATTGATGTGGTTTTCACAACACGAGACGGTCTTAGGTATTTAAAAAGTGGTCTTACAGAACATGATACTGAAGAAATAACTCTAAATCCATATCTTACATCAAAACCAACGTACATATTGAGAGGAAGTGGAATGTTCGAGTTGCGGGTAAATGGAAATAAATTTACTGGGACGTGTGAAGGAAATATTGTAATCGATACTGAAAAACAAATTGCATTCAAAGAAAACCTACTGAACACTAGTGTAAAAGGAGAATATGATGAGTTGTATCTAAAACACGGTGTAAATACTATAGAAATTTCAGAAGGGTTTGAATTAAAAACGATACCAAACTGGAGGAGAAAATAATGATTGATTTATATAACCCAGGAAATGATAAATTCGACAAAAATGGAGATATGACACTATTCCCGATAAGTGCAAATATAGAAGCAGAAATTAATGGTACGTGGAGTGCAGAAATAGAACATCCTATAGATTCGGAAGGAAGATGGAAATACATACAAGAAGAAGCAGTAGTTAGATTGCCATCTTTTAACGGAAAACAATTATTCAGGATTAAACGAAAAGAAAAGACGGAAGTAGGAGTGAGGGCTGTTCTCATTCCTATTTTTTTTGATGCTAAAGACGATTGCTTCTTGGAAGATGTTCGTCCAACAGACAGAACGGGAGAAGAGGCATTACACATAATGTGTTCTTCAAACAAAAAATATACAGGAAAATCTGATATAAAAATACGAACAACAGCTTATTATCAATCTAAAAATTTGGTTGAAGCACTATTTAGCGATGATGAAAATTCTTTTTTAAATAGATGGGGTGGAGAAGCCTTATTTGATAATTTTTCGGTTACTATAAATAAAAAAATAGGAACTAATAAGGAAATAAAAATTAGATATGGTAAAAATATATCTGAGAATGGAATAAGTGAGGAAGTAGACACATCTAGTGTTGTTACGAGAATATATCCAAGAGGATATAACGGACGGACAATGCAAGGGAAAAAATATATAGATTCGCCTAATTTATATAAATATCCAAATGTAAAAAATGCAGTAATGAAATTCGAAGATGTAAAAATGATAGAAGATGCAAGCGAAGATGATGAAAAATCAATAGTATGCACTACACAAGAAGAATTTGACAAAGAACTAGAAAAGAAATGCCAACAGCAATTCGAAAATGGATTAGATTCGCCAAAGGTAGAGATAAATATAAATATGGTTTTACTAGAAAACACAGATTTATATGAAGAATTAGAACTGATAGAAAGCGTACATTTGGGAGATAGTGTAGATTGTAAACACACAAAATTAGATATAACGACAAAAGCAAGAGTTATTTATTTGAAATATGATTGCTTAACCAAAAAAGTTATAAACGTAAAAATTGGACAGTTCCAATACAATTTTTTAACAGAGACATCATCAACAATACAAAAAGTGGAGGAAACAATACGACCAGATGGAACACTAAAAGCGAATAAAGTATACGGAATTTTAGACGGAGTAAAAGCGCAAATGCATATACAATCCACAAAAGCAAAAAAAACGAAAGAAAAGGCATTTCTGACAGAAGATTTAGATATGGAATCTGAATCTTATGGCGCAATGTGTTGGGGAAGTATGGGCTTCATGATAGCTGATTCTAAAAAACAAGATGGAACATGGGATTGGAAAACATTTGGAACAGGAAAAGGCTTCTTTGCAGATCTGATAGTCGCAGGAACGATGTTAGCAGATAGAATCCGAGGAGGAATTCTAGAATTGGGAGGTATGGGTAATGAAAATGGAATCCTTTCAATGCTAAGTGAAGATGGAAGAGAACAAGGAAGATGGGATAAAGATGGAATAAAAAGTACAGGAAGAATAAAATCAGACAATGAATTAGATAAAATGGCTATAGAACTTTTCAATGGATATCTAAATATATATGGAGAAAATGGAGTGAAAACAGGCATTATATCCTATTTGAACGATGGACTTACCATACAATGTTATGGGGGAACTAAAATTTCAACAATCACATTAAAGAGAAATGGGGAAGTGACTATAGGAGCAGAGAACTTACATTTATCAGCGAAAAATATGCATACAGGCGGACAAGTTGCAAAAACTGGAACAGCTGAATTTTCAGACGGCACTTATTTGAAGTTTTATAATGGCATATTAGTAGGTGGAGAAACAAAAGACGGAACAAAATTATAAGGGGAGATACAAATGTCAGTAATAGAAAATGCGATAAATTGGGCATTAGGAATAGCGAATGACAATTCGCATGGGTATGACCAAGCACATAGAGATGGACCGAATTATGATTGCTCCAGCTTGGTAAGTTGGGCATATTACAATGCTGGATTAAACACGAGACCAGGATATACTCCTTCTACAAGTACGATGTATAAAGTGTTTTTAAATGCTGGATTTAAAGACGTAACCGCATCTTGCAATTTAAGTACAGGAGCAGGAGTACAGCGCGGTGATGTATTACTCAAGCCAGGAAGTCATGTTGCGATGTCGCTTGGAGCAGGACAAATAGTTCACGCTAGTATAAATGAAAAAGGAGGAGTAACAGGAGGACAATCTGGTGATCAAACAGGAAAAGAAATTTGTACAAGAAGTTATTATAACAAACCGTGGCAATATGTATTAAGGTATCCTGAAAGTGGCCAAGGTCAAGATGGGGTGAGTTTAGTTAGATGGATACCAGGATAGGAGAAAGATGAAAGGGATAAAAAAAGAAATATATGTATTAAGAGAAGGATTAAAAACTGATATAACGTATGTAAATGGAACGACAATGATACCAATTGAGTTACATATAGCAGATTTTGAATTGCCGATTGATTCAGCAGCAGTAGTATATTCGTTGGCAGCAGGAATGTCATCGCCTAAAAAAATTGTAGGTGAAATAAAAAACAATACAGTAGTATTCACTCCAGAACCTGCTTTTTTCAACGTGGGAATTAATGTGGTTCAAGTGCGAATTGTAAGTGGGATTAAAACACTTGTAACGTTTTCAGAAACTGTTGTTTGCAAAAATACAATGAATTTTGAAGATGCAGGAGAGGTAGAATCGCAGCCAACATTGGTACAGCAACTATTAGCAAAAATAACAGAGTGTTTAGGAGAATTCAAAAAAACAGAACAAAATATCACAGAAGCAATACGAACGGAAACAGCGAATCGCTTAGAAGCTGATAGAAATCATGAAGAAGAACTTCAGAAAATAAATAAAATTTATAAAGAAAGAATACTAACTGCAGAAGCTTTAAAATTGGTGATGGAAGCTGGAAAGATAGTAGATGCAATGCTTGTTAAGAATCTAAATGAAGATATCTCTATGATAAATAAGAGTTTGTCTGAATCATGTGTAGGTTTCCCTGATTATACAAAGAAGATAGCGGAATATTCAAATAAAGGTTTTACTGCACCAGAAAATTGTTGGGCGCGAGTAACTTCTACATCTGGTTGGACAAATACAACTTTAAATGTAAACGGAAACGGCGTTATTATTCAGCAAATTATGAATACAGATAGTTATCCAATCAAATCTACGGTACTTATTCCGCTCAAAAAGGGAGATGTTGTAACAATGAGTTCGCAAACGAAAGTGAATGGGATAACGGCATTGCTTTATCCTATGCGTAAGTAGTGAGTTTGAAAACGAAAGGAGATGATCAGTAATGGCTTTTAATCCAATGACAGTAAATACCTCGCCCGAGTCGGTACCTCATATTTATGCGGAAGATGATGCAGCGGTATTTCAAAGTATATTTGGTGCGGATGGAATATTAAGCGTAGGTTCAAAATTTAAAATAGAGGTAAAGACAAATAATCTTGTGAGGATAAATGATGGTGTACTATGTGTAGGTGGTCATTTAGGGAGAATTAAATATGCGGATTATGAGGATTGTGTTATTGAAAACGGGGAAACAGGATATAATCGAAATGATTTAATTATTGGAAGTTTTTCAAACAATGGGGAACATACTATTGATGAAATGAAGATTGAAGTCCTGAAGGGAAAAGTGACTACGGGAACAGCAGAAGACCCAGTTGTTACGCAAGGTGATTTGTATCAGGGAGAACAATTGAGACAAGTGCCTATTGCAAGGGTGAAATTAGAGGGATTGAATATCGCAAGTGTGGAGATGTTGTTGCCGGTTATACCTACAATCCCTGCGATAAATAAGTATTTGTCTGAATCATGCATAGGATTTCCCGATTACACGAAAAGGTTAGCAGAATACTCAAATAAAGGTTTTACTGCACCAGAGAATTGTTGGGCTAGAGTAACATCTACGTCTGGTTGGACAAATACAACTTTAAATGTAAACGGAAACGGCGTAATCATTCAACAAATTATGAATACGGATAGTTATCCAATTAAATCCACTGTACTTATTCCACTTAAAAAGGGGGATGTTGTAACAATGAGTTCGCAAACGAAAGTGAATGGGATAACGGCATTGCTTTATCCTATGAGAAAATAAATGAGAATTTAAGAACCTTCGGGTTCTATTTTTTATGCAACACAGAAGGGAGTGCAAAGATGATATGCGTAGACCAAATTAGTATAACTCCAAACCCAGTGCAAGCAGGACAGCAAATCACCATATCGATAGTTCTGCATGAAGAATATGAAAATGCAAAATGCTATCCATACAAATATCCATATCGGTATATGAAAAAGAAAGGGGAAAAAAGAAATGCAAAAACTTGTCTTTAATGATGGGAAAAATATAGAAATACAGTCCACACAATCAAGTGATGGAAAATTATACATTAGAATGCTAATGACAAATTCGGAAGAATTAAAAACATTGTTCATGGATGAATTTGCTGTGCGAAAAATGACAGTATATGAGAATGATACGAAAATAGAATGCTACGAAAACTATAATAAACTGTCTTATATAAAAGAAGAAATTGGTAGCATTTGGGAAGTTGAAATGATCCAAGAAGGAAAAGATGACGCAACTTTAATAGCAGAATTAACGAAAGAATTAGACAATGCAAATTCGCAAATCACTGCATTGCAATTAGCATTAGTAGAACTTTATGAGTCAAAAACAATGTAAAGGAGAAAGAAAATGGCAATTAAAACAGTAAAATACACATTAAATGGTCAAACATATGATTTGACATATAATTCTCAAACGAAAAAATATGAGGCAACAATAACTGCACCGGCTCAATCAAGTTATAGCCAAGATGGACATAAATATGCTGGTAAGGTAGAAGTAAAGGATAATGCTGGAAACACAACTACTGTAGATCAGACACACGAAACCTTAGGAGAAGCACTAAAACTTAGAGTTTTAGAAAAAGTAGTACCAGAAATTACGATTACATATCCTACAGATTCTGCATTTATTACGACAGAAACACCAAAGATTACATTTAAGGTTACTGATGCAGGTAGTGGAGTAGATAAATCAACAATTAAATTAGTGATCGGAGAGACAACAATAACGGAAAGTATAACTGCAACTCCGACAGAAAATGGATTTGATTGTACATATACATCTACAACATTAGGAAACGGAAAGCATACAATTAAAGTAATGGCATCAGATAATGATGGAAATGCCACTACATCTAAACCGGTTACATTTACAATTGATACAATTCCACCAACACTTAATGTAAACACGCCAGCAGAAGGCTTAGTAACTAATGTGGCCAAATTAACTGTAAGTGGAACAACTGATGATGCAACATCTAAACCAGTTACAGTTACGGTTAATGGACAAGCAGTAACTGTAGCAGAAGGTGGAACATTTACAAAAGAAATTACACTCACAGAAGGCGCAAATACAATAACTGTAGTAGCAACAGACAAAGCAGGAAAAACTACAACTGTTGTAAGAAATGTAACGTTAAATACACACGCACCTGAAATTCGCTCAATTACGCTTACACCAAATCCAGTAGATTGTGGTAAAACATTTGTAATTGCCGTGGAAGTGGTTGACTAATGATAGTTAAACTGATTGGAAAAGTAGATGGAAAAGAGGTAATCTTTGAAAGAAAATACGGGGATATATGGGAGGCAATTGTTCCATATGATTTGGATGGAATGTATGTCGTTGAAATTGTAGCATTTAATGATGCGGGAACACAGGTTTATCGCACCAAAATGTTATTGATAGTAGATCCGTCTACATTGTGCATCTCTCTTATACCCTGCGAGTATGAAATTGATGTACTACTCGAAGAATATACGGTAGATGATGTTACGGAAGAATATGGAATAGAAGTTATATACCCAAGGAGATGTTAAAAAATGAATAGAATTAAATTTATATTAGGAGAAGATAAGCATATTAGATTGTTGATTCGAAGTCCGAACAACGAACCGTTTACTATTTTACAAGCGACCTATAAACTTAGTATATATGGGGAGATTGAAAAACAGGATGCTGCAGAGATTGATAAGCATCACTTGGATATCAAACTTTCTCCGCAACGAAAAGGATACTATGAGTTAGAAATTACATTTAAAATTGCAGATTCTATTAGAAAGGCAAAATATGTTGTAGAAGTTGTTTAATAGCAGTTTCTACTTTTATTTAAAGAAGGAGGTGACAAATATGGCAGTAGTATACGCAACTCTTATTCTAAAAGGGAAGAAGAAATTAGAAGAAGTACCTGAACGAATTAAGAAAGAAGTAGAAGCAGCGTTAAACGAATTAGAAGTGCAGATGTAGGAGAGGAAAATGAAAGAAGTATTATTACAGACATATATCATTGCATTACCTATTTTTTTGACTTATATCGTATGGCTTCTAAAACATCAAAAAACAGATAGAGATGCAAACAGTAAGGGAACAATGTTGTTATTACGAGTTCAACTTATAGAATATCATGAGAAATGGACGGAACGAGGATTCACCACTAAACATGGATTGGAAAATTTTATTGAAATGTATAATGCTTATCACGCATTAGGTGGAAATGGTATGGTAACAAGATTGTTGGAAGAGGTAAAAAAATTACCGATTAGAGATTAGGAGGAATTTTTATGGAACAGATTACAAATTATGTAAAACCGGAACTATTAATTGTAGCAGTGGTTCTTTATTTTGTTGGTATGGGATTAAAACATGCTCAAGCGGTAAAGAATAAGTATATCCCACTTATTTTGGGAGGAATGGGAATTTTCATTTGTGCAATTTGGGTGTTTGCATCTTGTTCGTTCAAAACAGGACAGGATATTGCTATGGCAGTATTTACAGCAATTGTGCAAGGAGTTCTTGTGGCAGGATTAAGTACATATGTAAATCAGATAATTAAACAGGTAAATAAAGTAGAGTAAAAAAGGAACTGGGTTCCTTTTTGAAGTACATGGAGGGCGAGAAATCGTCCTCTTTTTAAGAAAGAGAGGAAAAGAATATGAAAAAACTATTTATTAGTCAGCCAATGAAAAACAAAACAGATGAGGAAATTTTAAAAGAAAGAGAGAAAGCAATTCAGAAAGCGAAAGAGGTGTGTGGTGAAGAGGTGGAAGTGATTGATTCGTTTTTCAAATCTGCACCAGCAGATGCAAAACCTTTGTGGTTTTTAGGGGAATCATTAAAACTTCTATCTACTGCGGATATTGCATATTTCGCAGCAGGTTGGCATGGAGCAAGAGGATGTAAAATTGAACATGAGTGTGCAGTAGAATATGGAATAGATGTAATTGAAGATTACTCTGAATACGAGAATGAAGGAATGAATTTTGGAGTGGCAATAGAATTACTGAAAAAGGGAGTAAAAGTAGCACGTGAAGGCTGGAATGAAAAAGGATTATCTGTAGTTTATCAGAAAGCGTATCCCCAGGGAATCCAATGCAATAAGCAGACAGCAGAAGCATGGGGATTAAAAGAAGGAGATTTATTCAAATGCGAACCATACTTACAAATCAATACTACAGATGATTCGCACGCAATGTGGGTTCCAAGCATTAGAGATTGTTTGGCAAATGATTGGGTAATAGTAGAATAGAAAGGAGATTTTATTATGTCAGTAAAAGTAAGAGAATTATTAGTATCAGGAGATAAATACAATATCAAGTGTCCATATCAGATGGTGGCCAACACAGTAACAGTACATAATACATGGAATGATGCACCAGCAGAAAATGAAGTGAAGTATATGATTGGTAATAGTAATAAAGTATCGTTTCATTACGCGGTAGATGACAAAGAGGTCGTTCAGGGTATTCCAGAGGACAGAAACGCTTTTCACGCAGGTGATGGTGTAAACGGAAAAGGAAATAGAGAATCTATCGCGGTAGAAATTTGTTATAGTAAATCAGGAGGCGATAGATTTACTAAAGCAGAAAAGAATGCTGCAGAATTTATTGCTAGTATTTTAAAGAGAAAAGGTTGGGGAATTGAAAAAGTTAAGAAGCATCAAGATTGGAGCGGTAAATATTGTCCTCATAGAACATTAGACTTAGGTTGGGAAAGATTTCTTAATTTAATTCGTGGTTATTTAGGAAATCCATCTACACCGTCAAAGCCATCTTCATCATACAACGGTGTTAGTTTGGTGGATTATCTTAAGAGCATAGGAAAGGATAGTTCTTTTGCTGCAAGAAAGAAATATGCAGCACAGTACGGAATTAAAAATTATGAAGGCACCTCGGCACAGAATACGGCGTTGTTAAATGAAATGCGTGGAAATACAAAACCGTCTGCGCCAAAGCCATCAGTAAGCTATTATAAAGTAGTAAATAAAAATGGTTTAGTTCCTTCATTAAAGGAGATTGGTGTAGATAGTTCATTTACACATAGAAAAGCGATTGCGAAAGCAAATGGCATTGCAAACTACACAGGTACATTCGCACAAAATGACAAACTTGCCACATTACTTGCGAAGGGAAAACTTAAAAAAGCATAATAAAACAGCCCCAACTCTTCGGAGGATGGGCTTATATTGTATCATCTAAAAAATATTTAATATATATATCATGTAGGAACTAATTCTTCTGTTCCAATATCTGTTAAAATGCCTGTAACTTGTTTGTAAGGCATTGTATATCGCTGAGATAGATAGCGCATAGAGGCAGCAAGTTCGCCATCAGGTCCACCAAATTGACTGATGATAACTTGAGCGATTTTCGGATTGGTTTGAGTGATTTTAACTGGATATTGTAATCTTTTTTCATAATTCCACATAAGCTAACATCCTCCTTCTTGCCATGGGTAAGGTTCTTCAATCCATTGCCAATAGTCACTGCAATCAGTAATTGAATCAAGAGTAAGAGGCCCATATAAACGTGAAAAGTCTTCCAATGCTTGTGCACGAATTGTGTTATATTCTTGAAAATGAGAAAGAGCTTCTTTGTTTTCAGGATGCGTATCTAAAAATAATTTTGTATCATCAACAGCAAAACTGGCAATATTAATTAGGTGTAGTAATTCTTTTCGAGAAGGAATATTCTTGTTCATCGACAGCCACCTCCTCCGTATTCAAATGGTTTGAGTAAATCATGAAAAATAGTCCCACAATGGAAGCCTCTATCAGCTTCAAGTATGTTTTCCCATTTTTGCCAAGGGATATATGCCATTGCTAAAGGCATGGAAGAGATTGTGTCTGGTCTCCGACAAGAAATATTTTCGTGATTATAGAAGGTCATATTATTACGAAAATTTTGCATATTCAATAGACTCCTTTTAAATATTTATAATAGTAGATTATGTTGTAGATAGGAAAAAGTGTTTGTTTTTATTTTCTGATATAGTATAATGAATAGTTAAGAGAAGGAGTATAAATATGGTAGGGAAAAGAGTACATAGAACTAAGGAAAAGAGAACAATAGCATATTTTGATTATACTTTAATGGTAGTACTTATTTTTTTGATTGGATTTGGGTTACTTATGCTTTATAGTACCAGTTCTTATAGTGCGATTGTAAAGTTTCATGATGGAATGTTTTATTTAAAGAATCAGTTGATATCGTATGTGGTAAGTTTTGTTGCAATGTGGGTTATTTATAAATTCGATTATCATAGATATGCGAGAATTTCAAAAGTAGCATTTTGGATGGCTATGGTAGTTATGACATTTGTTTTTGTCCCTGGAATAGGAATAGAAGCATATGGAGCAAGACGTTGGATTAGAATACCGATTTTTGGGCAGATGCAGCCATCAGAATTTATGAAAATCGCAATTGTTATTTTTATTCCTGCATTGATATGCAAAATTGGCGAGAAACTTAATAAAAAAGAAGGAGTTCTCTGTGTTTTGATTTGGGGTGCAATTGGAGCAGCAGGGGTATTATTTTTGACGGACAATTTGAGTACTGCCGTAATTGTAATGGGAATGGTTTGTATAATACTTTTTGTAGCACATCGAAAAACAAAATGTTTTCTTATCACTGGGGCATCGATAATTGTAGCATTTTTTATTGGATCAGAATTTTTAGGAAAAATAATGAAGGGAAGTTCAGATTTTAGAATAAGACGAATTTTAGCATGGGTAAATCCAGAAATGTATATGAGTGAAGGAAGTTATCAGAGTATGCAGGCGTTGTATGCGATTGGAGCCGGTGGACTTTTTGGAAAGGGGCTTGGAAATAGTGCACAGAAATTGATTATACCAGAAGCACAAAATGACATGATATTATCTATTATTTGCGAAGAGTTAGGAATATTTGGATTATTAATCATTTTGTTACTATTTTCAATTTTATTGTATCGTATTGCATTTGTGGCACAGAATGCACCAGATTTATATGGTTCATTGATAGCAACAGGAGTGTTTGCACAGATAGCAATTCAGGTTATACTCAATATTGGTGTTGTGACAAATCTTTTGCCAACAACAGGGGTTACATTGCCTTTTATTAGTTATGGAGGTACTGCAACACTATTTCTTATGGTAGAAATAGGACTTGTGCTTAATGTATCAAGCAAAATAAAAGTAGAAGTTTAGTGATGCGAAAGTAGAACGCTATAATAGAATGTAGTAGGAAAAAAATAAAAAGTCTTTTCTTATTTGAGAAAATGTGATAGACTAAACAAGTGGTATTAAAAACTACATATAATAGAAGTGAATGTGATAAGTATAGATATAGAGGAAGGACTTAAGTATGAGTTATAAAGTTGTAGTAGACAGTTGCGGTGAATTAACAGAAGAAATGAAAAAATCTGGAAAAGTGGAGAGCGTTTCACTTAGTATTCAAGTGGGAAACGAAAATATTGTAGATGATGATACATTTAATCAAGAAGAATTTTTACGTAAAGTTGCAGAAAGTTCAGATTGTCCAAAATCATCTTGTCCGTCACCGGAGCGCTATATGGAAAGTTATAATGGTCCTGTAGACAGAGTTTATGTTATAACTTTATCAGCAGAACTCAGTGGTTCTTATAATAGTGCGGTGCTTGGAAAGACAATCTATGAGGAAGAACATGGAGAAAAAAAGATTCATATTTTTAATTCTCGATCTGCCTCTGTAGGAGAGACACTTATTGTGCAAAAGATTATGGAATGTGAAGAAAAAGGATTGTGTTTTGAAGAGGTAATTGAAGCGGTTGATTCTTACATTCAAGGGCAACACACATATTTTGTTTTGGAAACATTAGAAACCTTGAAAAAGAATGGAAGGTTAACAGGAGTTAAAGCTTTAGTTGCAACAGCATTAAATATTAAACCAGTAATGGGATCAACCTCACAAGGGACTATTTATCAGTTAGGAAAATCAAGAGGAATTAACAAGGCATTAGATAAGATGGTTGGCTATGTTGTAGAACAAGTGGAAAACACAGAAGAAAAAGTATTAGCGATTGCTCATTGCAATTGTTATGAGAGAGCATTATCTGTTAAAAATATGCTGGAAGAAAGAGCAAGTTTCAAAGAAATTATTATATTAGGGACAAGAGGGATTAGTACAATGTATGCAAGCGATGGAGGAATTATCGTAGTTGTATAATTTCAGATTTTGTGATAAACTGTTTGTAGTTGAATTGCAAAGGAGTTTTGAAAATGAGTCAAGAGAAAGTGAATCGATATAAAGAGGAAAAAGCAAACCGTAAAGCGATAATGAAGAAGCAGAAGAGAATGAAAATATTCAGAAATGTAGCAACAGTTGTAGTAGTTGTAGGTGTTTTGTCTTGGGTTGGATATTTAGGATATAGCACTTATGTAGATAGTCAGCCAGTGAAAAAGGCAGAAGTTGACTATACTTCTATTGCAGAATATCTTACAGGTTTAGCAAAGTAATAAAGAACAAAAAAATTGGCGTATCTCCACGAAAGTGGAGATATTTTTTTGTATCAAAATGCTAAAAAACTCTTGAAATGAGGGGAAAAGTGGTTTACAATAAACCCGAGTGGTAGAAAGTGGTGAATAGTGGTACAAAATGGGACATAAGTGGCAGGCCCATTTGAAAGAAGGTGTTCCATATGCTAATGGGAGAATTTAATCATAGCATAGATGCAAAAGGCAGGTTGATTATTCCCTCCAAATTTCGAGAGGAACTTGGAGAAAACTTTGTGATAACAAAGGGATTAGATGGCTGCTTATTTCTGTATCCTGATAGTGAATGGAAGATTTTTGAAGAAAAGCTAAGAACCTTACCGCTAACAAACAAAGACGCCAGAATATTTACTCGTTTCTTTTTAGGAAGTGCGGTGGATGGCGGCCTTGATAAACAAGGCAGAGTATTAATCTCTTCTGCACTCCGTAATTTTGCTAATTTGGAAAAAGAAGTGGTTCTTGTGGGAGTGCTGGACCGTGTAGAAATTTGGGACAAGGCAAAATGGGAGGAAAATAATACAGTAATTGAAGACAACATGGATGATATTGCTGGTCATATGGAAGAATTGGGACTTGGCATTTAATCTGATGTGGAGGTAGACATGACATTTGAACACAAATCCGTATTATTAGAAGAGACTGTAAATGGTCTGAACATCAAGCCAGACGGCATTTACGTAGATGGAACGCTTGGTGGAGGCGGACATGCTTTTGAAGTGTGTAAGCAATTAAGTGACAAGGGGAGTTTTATAGGAATAGATCAGGATGAAGCAGCGATTGAGGCTGCGGGAATCCGATTACGTGACTTCGGGGAGAAGGTTACAATAGTTAGAAGCAACTATTGTGATATGAAGTCGCAGCTTCAAAAACTTGGCATTGACAAAGTGGATGGGATTGTGCTTGATTTGGGTGTATCATCTTATCAGTTAGATACAGCAGAGAGAGGATTTTCTTATCGTGTAGATGTACCTTTGGATATGAGAATGGATAGACGTCAGGAGATGACGGCAAAGGACATCGTCAATACGTATAGTGAGATGGAACTTTATCGCATTATCCGAGATTACGGGGAAGATAAATTTGCGAAGAATATCGCAAAGCATATTGTTTTGGAACGCGCGAGAGGTTCCATTGAAACTACAGGACAACTAATAGAAGTTATTAAACGTGCTATTCCGATGAAATTTCAGAAGAATGGGGGACACCCGGTAAAGAGAACATTTCAGGCAATTCGAATCGAATTGAATAAGGAATTAGATGTGCTTAGAGATAGTTTAGATGAAATGATTGATATGCTTAATGAAAATGGGAGAATATGCATTATTACATTTCATTCATTGGAGGACAGAATTGTAAAAAGTATTTTCAGAAGAAATGAAAATCCATGCACCTGTCCAAGTCATTTCCCAGTATGTGTATGTGGAAATGAATCAAAGGGGAAAGTAATTACAAGAAAACCAATTCTGCCAAGTGCAGATGAATTAGAATACAATAGTCGTTCGAAAAGTGCAAAATTACGAATTTTTGAACGTTGTTAATCGCATGGTGGGAGATAAATAATTGAAATAGAAAGGGGCGTAAGCAGATGGAAACAAATAGAAGACCTGCTTATCGCAGACAAATGTATCATTATTATGATTATGGAAATACTGTTCGTAAGCCTAATGAGGTTTTCCCAAAACATGAGGAAGTGCATCAGGTAGAACCGAAAAAGGTAAGTAGACAGATTCGACAAAATAGAAAAAATGCACTACGTATGAGTAAAGGATATGTAGTGTTTTTAACAATTGCAGTTGCAATTGCGTTTGTAGTGTGTTTGCAATATTTACAGTTGTGCTCGGAAGTGGCTAATCGATCGAGGAATATTACTTCTTTGCAAAGGGAACTTACAGAAAAGAAAGAAGTGAATACGATACGGTTTAATAATGCGATAGATTTTGTGAATTTAGAGGAAGTACGCAAGAAAGCAACAGAAAAATTAGGAATGGTTCATGCGAAGGATGGGCAGATTATTATATATGATAATCCGATAGATAATGATATAAAACAGTATAAAGAAATTCCTAAAAAATAGTGTGACACACACAAGGCAAATGGAAGGTGAATAAATGGCAGAAAATAGGAAAAAGAGGATAGGGCCTAAATTTATCCGTAAAAAATTTCCTAAGAGAATGCAAAAAAAGCTAGTACTCGTATTTGGATTGACGATACTGGCTTTTGTTATACTTATTGGAAAAGCGGCTAAGATTGTGGCACGAGATGGTAAAAGATATGAAAAAGCAGTGTTAGATCAGCAACAGAATAATAGTAGAATTATCCCTTTTAAAAGAGGGGACATATTAGATGTGAATGGTACAAAAATGGCGACAAGTGAGAGAGCTTATAATGTGATTTTAGATGCGAAAGTTTTACTTTCAGGAAAAGCAAAAGATGTATCTAAAGCCAAGAAGCAGACCTTGAAAGCGTTGGAAAAATGCTTTGATATTGAAGAAGAAATGGTCCATCAAATTTTAGAAGAAAAATCCGAAAGTCGCTATAATATTTTAAAAAGAGAAGTGAATTACAAGCAATATGAAGCTTTTGAAAAATTAAAGAAAGATGAGAAAAATTACGGAAATGTGAGGGGAGTATGGTTAGAGGAAAATTACGTTAGAACATATCCATATAACACTCTTGCAAGTGATTTGATAGGGTTTACCGTCGCCGGAAATGTTGCAAATGGTGGGCTTGAAGCAGCATATAATAATGTATTGAATGGAATGGACGGAAGGGAATATGGGTATGTTGGAGAAACAGCTTCTGTAGAAAAAATAGTAAAAGAGGCGACGGACGGGAAAAGCCTTGTTACATCTATTGATTTGAATTTGCAGAGTAT
Source organism: Faecalimonas sp. (assembly GCA_020024645.1). Classification (GTDB taxonomy): domain Bacteria; phylum Bacillota; class Clostridia; order Lachnospirales; family Lachnospiraceae; genus Faecalimonas. Next base: position 36,368 of record JAHHTN010000003.1, on the reverse strand, counting down.
AGTTGAAAAACATATTCGAGAATTTAATGAGGAACATAAAAATGGTCCAAATAAAACAGGGCTTGGTAGTAAAAATACGGCAGTTATTGCGATGCGCCCAGGAACAGGAGAAATTTTGGCAATGGCTTCTTATCCGAATTTTGATTTGAATAATCCAAGGGATTTAAGTGGATTGTTTTCGGAAGAACAGATAAAGAATATGAGTGAAGAAGATAGGGTTAAAGAGTTGAATAAACTGTGGAGAAATTTCTGTGTTAGTGATACTTATGAACCTGGTTCTACAGCGAAGCCATTTACCATTGCAGCAGGATTAGAAAATGGTACTCTAAAAGGAAATGAAACATACGTGTGCCCAGGCTATTTAGATGTAGGAAAATGGAAAATTAAATGTAATAAAAAAGATGGACATGGAACACAAACTTTAAAACAGGCGATTGCAAATTCGTGTAATGTAGCACTAATGCGCATAGGAGATGCTCTTGGACCAGATGAATTTTCAAAATATCAGCATATTTTTGGTTTTGGAGAATATACAGAAATAGATTTGCCGGGAGAGGCGGCTACAGGGACTCTTCTTTTTGATCCTAAGAAGATGGGAGATGCTGATTTAGCCACAAATGCATTTGGCCAGAATTTTAATGTAACTATGCTTCAATTAGCAGCAGGATTTAATTCTTTGATCAATGGTGGAAATTATTATGAGCCACATGTGGTAAAACAGATTCGAGATGCAAATGGGAATGTCATCGAGAATAAAACTCCGGTTTTAATTAAAAAAACAGTTTCTGAAGAAACTAGTAAAATAGTTCGTACATATATGGAATCTACAGTAAAAGAAGGAACTGCCAAATCAGCACAGGTGTCTGGATACGCAATAGGAGGAAAGACAGGAACGGCTGAAAAATATCCACGTAATCATGGTAAAAATTTGATTTCTTTTATTGGATATGCTCCTCAAGAAAATCCAGAAATTATGCTTTATGTTGTTATTGATGAACCGAATGTGAAAAACCAAGCAAGTAGTAGTTATGCTATACAATTGGCCCAAAAAATTATGGCTGAAGCTTTTCCATATATGAATATTACAAAGACAGAAACAAATTAGAAGAATAACCTCACAATAGATTTAATACCCTATAGTAATAAATCTTTGTGAGGTTTTTGTGCGAAATAAAACATATAATAAAAAGAAAATTTTGGTTGTGTTTTTATGTGCTGTTGTTGTAATAACATTGTTGATTAGCCGATTGGTTTATCTGATGATAGTGGATGCGCCCTATTATCAAAGGAGAGCGGAAGCACTTCATGAAAGAGAGAGGGAAATAAAAGCGGCAAGAGGAGAAATTATAGATGCGAAAGGAAAGGTATTAGCGACAAATAAAACGGTGTGTACCATTTCTGTTATTCATAGTCAAATAAAAGATGCAGAAAAAGTTATTAGAGTTTTGAGTGATGAACTTGATGTTGAAGAAAAGATAGTTAGGAAAAAAGTGGAAAAAGTTTCTTCTATGGAGAGGATAAAAACAAATGTGGATAAAAAAACGGGGGATAAAATACGAGAGTATGAACTTCCTGGGGTAAAAGTAGATGAAGATTTCAAAAGATATTACCCATTTGGTGAGGTGGCATCTAAGGTACTTGGATTTACTGGTGGTGATAATCAAGGCATTATTGGTTTGGAGGTAAAGTATGAGGATTATCTAAAAGGGAAAAATGGAAGAATTTTGACAACTACTGATGCAAGAGGGGTGGAGTTAGAAGGAATTGCAGAGGACAGAGTAGAAGCAATTCATGGGGATACACTTCATATTAGTATGGATTACAATATACAGAAATATGTTCAGCAGGCAGCGGAAAAAGCGATGAAAGAAAAGCAGGCAGATAAAGTGTCTATTTTAGTAATGAATGTGCAAAATGGGGAAATACTATCTATGGTAAATGTTCCAGAATTTAACTTAAATGAGCCGTTTACATTACCTGAAAATATAAATGAACAAATTACAGATGAAAAGAAACAAGAATTGTTGAATAAAATGTGGAGAAATGATTGTATAAATGATACGTATGAGCCAGGCTCCACTTTCAAAATTATTACATCTGCACTTTGCTTGGAGGAAGGAATTGTTAAAGAATCTGACAGATTTAGTTGTCCAGGGTATAGAGTGGTGGAAAATAGGAGGATACGTTGTCATAAGGTGGGGGGACATGGTGCAGAAACATTTGTGCAGGGAGTGCAAAATTCATGCAATCCAGTATTTATTGATATTGGGTTGAAGCTTGGTGTAGATAAGTTTTATGATGGATTTTATAAAATAGGTCTTATGAATCCGACGGGAATTGATCTTCCAGGCGAGGCTGGGACAATTATGCATAAAAAGTCAAATATTGGACCAGTAGAACTTGCAACAATGTCTTTTGGACAGTCTTTTCAGATTACACCTATTCAACTTGCAACTACAGTTAGCTCGATTATTAATGGAGGAAAGAGGGTTATACCGCATTTCGCGGTTTGTGTGACGGATAAATCGGGGAAAGAAGTGAAAAGATTTCAGTATGAAACAAAGCGAAATGGAATATCTGAAGAAACTTCTGACAAAATGAGGGGAATCTTAGAAAGCGTAGTTTCTAAGGGATCTGGGAAAAATGCATATATACCAGGATATAAAATAGGAGGGAAAACAGCAACATCACAGACACTTCCAAGAAGTGCCAATAAATATATTTCTTCTTTTGTTGGATTTGCTCCGGCTGATCATCCGAAAGTACTTGCTTTAGTAGTTATTCATAATCCGAAAGGGATTTACTATGGCGGGACAATCGCAGCGCCAGTTGTTCGTGATGTGTTTTCAAATATTCTACCCTATCTAGGAATTGAAAAAAACGATAAATTAGAGTATACTAATGAAATGAAAAAACAAAAGAGATAAAGAGGTGCGATATGGAGTATAATATTGTGATACCAGTGCTTGTAGCATTCGGATTAAGTGTGTTGTTAGGACCGGTTGTTATACCGTTTTTAAGAAGGTTGAAAATGGGACAGACGGAACGTGTGGATGGGGTGCAGTCACATTTGAAAAAGGCGGGGACACCTACAATGGGAGGAGTGATTATCCTTGTCAGTGTAGCGATCACATCGGTTTTTTATATTAAGGATTATCCGAAAATCATTCCAATTTTGTTTGTGACACTAGGATTTGGTTTGATTGGATTTCTTGATGATTATTTGAAAGTGGTGATGAAACGCTCAGATGGATTGTTCCCAAAACAGAAAATGGCGTTACAAATTTTAGTGACTGCAGTATTTGCTTATTATATGGTGAATTTTACAAATGTGTCATTAGAGATGGTTATTCCTTTTACGCATGGAAAAACATGGGATATTGGTTGGCTTGCTATCCCACTTTTATTCATAGTTGTTATCGGAACTGTAAATGGAGTGAATTTTACAGATGGTTTAGATGGATTGGCATCAAGTGTAACTGTATTAGTAGCAACGTTCTTTACAGTTGTTGCAATAGGAACAAAGAGTGGAGTTGAACCAATTACTTGTGCAGTTGTTGGTGCATTGCTTGGATTCTTATTGTTTAATGTGTATCCGGCAAGTGTATTTATGGGAGATACAGGTTCCCTTGCTTTAGGAGGATTTGTTGCTTCTACAGCATATATGTTACAAATGCCAATATTCATTGTAATTGTGGGATTGATTTATTTGGTAGAAGTTCTTTCGGTTATGCTACAGGTAACATATTTTAAAAAAACTGGTGGTAAGCGTATTTTTAAAATGGCACCAATCCATCATCATTTTGAATTATGTGGTTGGTCTGAAACAAGAGTTGTTGCAGTATTTTCCATTATTACAGCCATTCTTTGTTTGATTGCACTATTAGCACTGTAGGAGGTCGAAAATATGGATTTTACAAACAAAAAAATACTTGTTTTCGGCTCAGGAATAAGTGGTATTGGGGCAACTAGACTGTTAGAACAACAGGGAGCAGATGTCATTTTATATGATGGAAAGGAAACACTTGATCCAGAAGAATTGCTTCAGAAAATTGGCAAAGATAGTAAGGTGAAAATTATTTTAGGAGAACTAAAGGATGAGGTGATTAGTTCATTAGATATTGTAGTAATGAGCCCAGGAGTTCCTGCAGATTTGCCTATTATTAATAACATCAGAGACCGTGGTGTGCGTATTTGGGGTGAGATTGAACTTGCTTATCGGGTTAGCAAAGGTGATGTCTTGGCTATCACTGGAACAAATGGAAAGACAACGACAACAGCTCTTCTTGGAGAGATTATGAAAAATTGGAAAAATAGTGTATATGTTGTAGGGAATATCGGAACACCATATACTTCTATTGCGAGTCAAACAACAAGTGATACAGTTATTGTAGCAGAAATTAGTAGTTTCCAATTAGAAACGGTAGAAGAGTTTTGTCCAAAAATCAGTGCGATTTTGAATATTACGCCGGATCATTTGGATAGACATCATACAATGCAAGCATACATAGAGGCAAAAGAAACGATTTCTAAAAATCAAACGAGTGAAGATGTATGTGTGTTAAATTATGAGGATGAAGAAACGAAGAATTTTGGTAAAAAGACAGGGGCAGCTGTTCTATATTTCAGTAGCCAGCGTAAACTAGATAGAGGCGTTTATTTGAAGGATGGTGTTATCACATATAGTGAAGATGGAAAATGTGTAGACATATGTCGTGTGAATGAATTGAAATTACTAGGAGTACATAATTATGAAAATGTTATGGCTGCAGTTGGAATGGCACTTGCTTACAATGTGCCGGTAGAGATTATCCAAAAAAGCGTGAAAAATTTTAGTGGTGTGGAACATCGTATTGAATATGTTTGTGAGAAAAAAGGAGTTGTTTATTATAATGACTCTAAAGGAACGAATCCTGATGCGGCAATTAAAGGAATTTCTGCAATGAATAGACCGACTTATCTCATCGGGGGAGGATATGATAAAGCTGCTTCGTATGAGAAATGGATAGAAAGTTTTGAGGGGAAAGTACGAAAACTTGTACTTATCGGACAAACAAAAGAAAAGATTGCAGAAACTGCAAAACTGTGTGGATTTAATGATGTAGTATTTGCAGATAGTTTAGATGAGGCGGTTTCCATTTGTTCGTCTTTAGCAAAAAATGGAGATGCGGTATTACTTTCTCCTGCATGTGCGAGTTGGGGGATGTTTAAAAATTATGAAGAACGTGGAGATGAATTTAAAAGACTTGTAAATGCTTTATAAGGAGTTGATTCACGGGTGTCCCAGCGAGTAAAAAAAAGAAGATATGATTATAGTCTTTTGACAGTAGTATTTCTTCTTGTTGGAGTTGGACTGGTTATTTTGTACAGTACAAGTGCCTATAATGGAGAGGTGAAGTTTCACGATTCATTTTATTACTTAAAGAAACAAGCTTTTGCAACATTGTTAGGGATTATATTAATGTTTGTAATGGCGAATATAGATTATCATATATGGCAGTATTTTGCAGTGCTTGCGTATGTTATTGCGTTAATTTTATCTACAGCAGTACTGTTTATTGGTGATGAATATAACGGTTCTAAAAGATGGTTATCTTTGGGGCCGTTTTCTTTTCAACCATCTGAATATGCAAAAATTGCGTTGATTTTATTTTTATCATACATTGTAATGAAAAATGTAAAAGTAATTGATAAAGTGCGTACATTGATAAAAATTATTGCGAGTACGCTTCCAATAGTGGCGTTGGTTGGTTCGAATAATTTGAGTACAGCGGTAATTATACTTGGTATCGCAATTATTTTGATTTTTGTATCTAGTCCAAAATATATGCAATTTATCACTATGGGAGTTTTAGCCATAGGATTTCTTGGTATTTTTTTAGCTCTAGAGAGTTATCGCTTGGAAAGGCTTGCTATTTGGAGAAATCCAGAAAAATACGAGAAAGGGTATCAGACTTTACAAGGATTATATGCAATAGGATCAGGGGGATTGTTTGGTAGAGGAATTGGTTCAAGTATTCAGAAACTAGGATTTGTTCCGGAAGCACAAAATGATATGATTTTCTCTATTATTTGTGAAGAATTTGGACTTTTTGGTGCGATTTTTATCATTATTTTATTCGTTATATTAATATGGAGATTTTTTGTAATTGCAACCCATGCGAAAGATTTATTTGGAGCATTACTTGCAACAGGGGCAATGGGACATATTATGATTCAAGTTATTTTAAACATTGCTGTTGTAACGAATTCTATACCGAATACAGGAATTACATTACCATTTATTAGTTATGGAGGTACTTCAGTTATGTTTCTTTTATTAGAAATGGGGCTTGTACTAAGTGTATCTAATCTGATAGAATAAGAACCATACAGGAGGAGTGTGATGAAAAAACGAAAGAAAGTGGGGCATACCATATATGCATTCACAGTGTTAATATTAGGGATTTTAATTATTGCTATGGTGATTTTACTTCTTTTTCATGTACAGACAATAGAAGTGTCTGGAAACAAATATGTAAGTAGCAGTGAAATCGGAGAAAGCATACAGAAGAATAGTAAAACAAAGAACTCACTCTATCTTTTGAGTAAAAATCTGTTGGGGAAAATAGAATATCCCACAGCGGTTGTATCAACGAAAATGCGTCTTAAGGCACCGTGGAGTATAAAAGTAGCAGTAAAAGAAAAAAAGATTATAGGGTATACGGTTATTGATGATGCATATGTGTACTTTGACGAGAATGGAATAGTTCTTAGTAAATCGGCAGTGCTGATGGAGAAAATACCGTGTATCGAAGGTCTTTCTACAAATGCTGAACTTTATAAAAAACTTCCAGTAGAAGAGAAGAGAATTTTCAGCAATATTGATACAATGTTAAAGGAATTAGATAAGTGGAAAATAAAACCAGACAGAATCGTTAGTGATAGGGCAGACTTAACTATTTATATAGGGAAAATCACTATTACGTTGGGAAGTGGCAATATGAAAGAAAAAATAAGCCAGTTGTCCCCGATTTTGAAAAAATTGGAAGGGAAGGAAGGAACTCTTGATTTAAGACATTATGGAGAAACAACAGAAATGATTAGTTTTAAAGAGGGAGAATTACCAAAAAAAGAGAAAGAAACGGTAGATAAGAAATAAATTATACAAAAAATAAGAAAATCGAAAAAATGCTATTGATTATTTGAGAAAAAATAGATATTATATACCTATATGGCTGAAACTGCCACTTTGCAGGGAAGTATAAGGCGAATAAGGAACACGAAGGAGGAGAAACTCTTGTTAGAAATTATGACAAATGAATCAGATGCAGCAGCAAAAATAATTGTAGTTGGTGTAGGCGGTGGCGGTAATAATGCTGTGAACCGAATGATAGATGAAGAAATCGCTGGAGTAGAATTTATTGCAATTAACACAGATAAACAGGCATTGCAATTATGTAAAGCACCAACACTCATGCAGATAGGAGATAAGCTTACAAAAGGTCTTGGTGCGGGAGCAAAACCTGAAGTAGGAGAAAAAGCAGCAGAAGAAAGCGCAGAAGAAATCGCTTCAGCACTTAAAGGAGCAGACATGGTGTTTGTTACTTGTGGTATGGGAGGCGGTACAGGTACAGGTGCAACACCAGTTGTAGCACGTATCGCAAAAGAGCAAGGAGCATTAACTGTAGGTGTTGTGACAAAACCTTTCCGTTTTGAATCAAAAGCACGTATGAATAACGCTCTTGCAGGAATTGAAAAGTTAAAAGAAAATGTTGATACACTTATTGTTATTCCAAATGATAAGTTGTTAGAAATTGTTGACAGAAGAACAACAATGCCAGAGGCATTAAAGAAAGCTGATGAAGTATTACAGCAAGGTATTCAAGGAATTACAGATTTAATTAATGTTCCTTCATTGATTAACCTTGACTTTGCGGATGTTCAGACAGTTATGGTTGATAAAGGCATTGCTCATATCGGTATTGGTAAAGGAAAAGGTGAAGAAAAAGCACTGGATGCTGTTAAAGAAGCGGTTGCAAGCCCTCTTCTTGAAACAACTATTGCGGGAGCATCACATGTTATTATCAATGTATCTGGAGATATTTCTCTTATGGATGCAAGTGATGCGGCAGAATATGTTCAAGAATTAGCTGGAGAAGAAGCAAATATTATCTTTGGTGCAATGTATGATGATACAAAACAAGATGAAGCAACAATTACAGTTATTGCAACAGGTCTTCATAATGTTGGAGGTGCTACTTCTAAATTAAAACAAAGATTAGAAGGACAAAAAGCAGCATTTCATCAGACAATTCAACCAAAGGAAGAAGTGCAGACGCCAAAGGTTGATTTAACAAAGAATATTGCACATACACAATTCCAAACACAGACTGCAAATCATACAAGTAGTGTGAATAATGAACAAAGAACATATGGTGGAGCAACACCTACTTTACAGACACCAAAAGTGCCAACAAGTTCAGTAAAAGAACAGACAATAAAAATTCCAGATTTCTTTAAACGATAGAAATATAAAAGTAGAACTATCACAATTTTTGTGGTAGTTCTTTTTTTGTGCATTTGACTAGTTTTGTCGAAAAAAAAATAAGTTCTATTTTCATTATACGACATTTTTTTCGGTGTCAACAATTTATAATAAATATGTTGCCGGAGAGAAAGAAGGTGGGCGATGTACTATGAGTTATATGTAGATGTGTTTTTCTTAGTAAATTTTATGATGGATTTTTTACTTCTGTTACTTGCAAAAAAGATATTAAAATGTTCTGCCACACATGGAAATATTTGTGCGGGAAGTTTGGTTGGAAGTTTGCTAACCTGTTTGGTTATATTGTTACCTGTGAAAAGTGCAGTATTAAAAGTGATTTTATTTCATATGGTTATAAATATAGTTATGATTTACATAGGCTTGCGAGTACATACTCTTCGGGAAGTGATTCGGGCATGGATAGCGTTATATATTGGAAGTTTTTTGTTGGGTGGTGTATTCACCTGTTTTTATCAATATTTGAAGGCAGGTAGTTTGTTTTTTGCAGTTGCAATGTTTAGTTATTGGATTGTACAAGGGATATGGTCTTTTGTTATATCTATTATGAGACTTAAGCAAACGGAATGTGATGTTACTTTATATCAAAATGGACAAAACTGCACCATCCATGCCCTTATTGATACGGGAAATAGCCTTTTGGATCCTTTGACAAAACAACCCGTATGTATTGTGGAACAAAGGATAGTTGAAAAATGGTTTGAAAAAAATGAAATAGAGAAATTAAGACGTATATTTTTTCATTCTATTGGAGAGAATTACGGAACACTTCCAGTATTGGAGTTGGAAAAAATGTGTATACATTATGAAAAGGAATGTTGGGTAATAAAACCGATTATTGCATTGTGTGAAAATGAAATTTCGTCAGATGGAGAATATGGAATGATTTTAAATCCCGATATATTTTAGGAGGAAAAATAATGATAATAAAAGTAGCGATACCAAATCAATTTAAACTAAAAGTAATATCAAATTTTCGGACATTTTTGTTTCCGGAAAAGAGAGATATTCATTATATAGGAGGGGCGGATGTACTTCCAGCGCCTTTGGAAATGGAGGAAGAGACAGCGGTTATAGAAGAACTTGGTACGGAAACAGATGATGTAGCGAAAAAGACATTAATAGAACATAATCTTCGTCTTGTTGTATACATAGCTAAAAAATTTGATAATACAGGTGTGGGCGTAGAAGATTTGATTTCAATAGGAACAATAGGTCTAATTAAAGCTATCAATACATTTAATCCGATGAAAAATATTAAATTAGCAACTTATGCCTCTAGATGTATTGAAAATGAAATTTTAATGTATTTAAGGAGAAATAATAAAACGAAATTGGAAGTGTCTATCGATGAGCCATTGAATGTAGATTGGGATGGAAATGAATTGTTATTGTCAGATATTTTGGGAACAGAGGAAGATACGATTTATAGAGATTTAGAAACGGAAGTAGAAAGAAAATTATTAATGAAAGCGATAAACCGTTTATCTAGTCGCGAAAAGATGATTGTGCAGATGCGTTTTGGAATAGGAACACAGGATGGAGAAGAAAAAACGCAAAAAGAAGTTGCGGATATATTAGGAATTTCGCAGTCGTACATTTCTAGGCTGGAGAAAAAAATTATGCAGCGTCTAAAAAAAGAAATTGTTAGATATGAATAAATAAAAATACAAATATTATAAATTAATATCAATTTTAAATAAAAAGTGTTACAATAAAAAGAAAAAAGGGGCTGAGATTATGAAACTGACATTTATCGGTGCGGCGCATGAAGTAACAGGAAGTTGCCATTTGCTAGAAGTGTGTAATAAGACAATTCTAATTGATTGTGGTATGGAGCAGGGACCGGATTTGTATGAAAATCAAGAATTACCTATTGTTCCGAGTGAAATAGACTGTGTTCTTTTGACACACGCACATATCGATCATTCGGGTCTTATTCCTATGTTGTGTAAGCGAGGATTTAGAGGGCAGATTGTTACTACTTTTGCTACTTCAGATTTGTGTAATATTATGCTTCGTGACAGCGCTCATATTCAAGAATTCGAAGCAGAATGGAGAAATCGTAAAGCGAGACGTTCAGGAGAAGCTTTATATGAGCCGCTTTATGAAATGCAGGACGCTTTGGATGCGATTGAACTTTTAGCACCTTGTGATTACGACCAAAAAATAGAACTTTATGAAGGAATATCGGTTCGTTTTACAGATATTGGACATTTACTTGGATCGGCTTGTGTAGAAGTTTGGATTAAGGAAGATGAAGTGGAAAAGAAAATTGTATTTTCTGGAGATGTTGGAAATACAAATCAACCTATTATAAAAGATCCTATACAAGTGAAAGAAGCAGATTATGTTGTGATTGAATCAACCTATGGAAATAGGCTTCATGGAGATGAAACACCAGATTATATTGGGGATTTTACCCATATTTTAAATGAAACCTTTGCAAGAGGTGGGAATGTTGTTATTCCATCTTTTGCGGTGGGGCGTACACAAGAACTTCTTTATTTTATAAGGGAGATTAAAGAGAAAAAGTTGGTAACAACATATCCGAATTTTGAAGTATATGTGGATAGTCCGCTTGCCATAGAAGCTACAAATGTATTTACTAAAAATACAAAAGGATGTTTTGACGAAGAGGCAATGAAACTTGTAGAAGAAGGTATTAACCCTCTTGTTTTTCCGGGACTAAAACTTTCTACAACAAGTGACGATTCCAAGGCAATCAATTTTGATGAACGTCCGAAAGTAATTATTTCTGCATCTGGCATGTGTGAAGCGGGACGTATTCGTCATCACTTAAAACATAATCTTTGGAGATCGGAATGTACAGTTTTATTTGTCGGTTATCAGGCTGTTGGAACGCTTGGAAGAAAATTGATTGATGGAGCCCCTCTTGTAAAACTTTTTGGTGAGGAAATTGAAGTAAGTGCTCATATTGAAACGTTAAAAGGAATAAGTGGGCATGCTGATATGAAAGGACTTTTGAATTGGCTTTCAGGATTTGAGACAAATCTACAACATGTATTTGTCGTACATGGGGAAGATACAGTAACAGATGAGTTTGCAAATACAATTACAGAAAAATTGGGTTATCCTGCTTTTGCTCCATATTCAGGAGGAAGCGTTGATTTGGCTGAAAATGTTATCTTAAATGAGGGCATTAAAGTGAGAAAGAAAGCAGGAGAAAAACCATCTGCTGTTCGTGCGATGACAGTATTTAACAGAGTTGTTATGGCAGGTAAATATTTAATGAAAGTGATTATGAAAAATGAAGGGTTGTCAAATAAAGATTTAGCAAAATTTGAAACGCAAATTCAAAATCTTGCGGATAAATGGGACAGATAAATGTCAAGGGTGAAAAATTTACTATAATTTAATAAAGAATGAATATAAGGAGCCGTTTTGTAAATCCTTTTCTTATAAAGAAAGATGAGGAGGTAACAAAATGGCTCTGAATAAAGTGGAAATATGCGGTGTAAATACAGCAAAACTTCCGCTTCTAAAAGAAGAAGAAAAAGAGGCGTTGTTTGTTCGGATAAAAGCAGGAGATGAAGAGGCAAAAGACAAATATATAAAAGGAAATTTAAGACTTGTTTTAAGTGTAATCAAAAGATTTTCTAATAGTAATGAAAATCCAGATGATTTATTTCAGATAGGGTGTATTGGCCTTATTAAAGCAATCAATAATTTCAACACAGAGTTAAATGTAAAGTTTTCTACTTATGCAGTGCCGATGATTATTGGAGAAATTCGAAGGTATATGCGTGATAATAACTCGATTCGTGTAAGTCGTTCACTTAGAGATACAGCATATAAAGCGATATATGCAAAAGAGGGATATATGAAAACTCATTTAAAAGAGCCTACTATACAGGAAATCGCAAGTGAGATAGGAATTTCTAAGGAGGAGATTGTACAGGCTTTGGATGCGATACAAATGCCAATGAGTCTTCATGAACCGATTTATAATTCGGATGGGGACACGCTGTATGTGATGGATCAGATTAGTGATAAAAAGAATAAAGAAGAAAATTGGATAGAAGAGTTGTCATTAGCAGAAGCGATGAAACGGTTGGGAGAACGTGAAAGAAACATTATTCAGATGCGTTTTTTTGAAGGGAAAACGCAAATGGAAATAGCGAAAGAAATATGTATTTCTCAAGCTCAAGTGAGTAGACTTGAAAAAAATGCACTTCAATCAATGAAACAATATCTAATTAATTAGAAAAAAGAAAAAGATGAAAAGCAAATTTTCATCTTTTTTGTGCAGTTTTTATAGTTGAATTTTAATGGAAACCATAATATTATAGTGGGTATAAAGGAGTGAAACAATGTATAAAGTATGTATATTTGATTTGGATGGCACATTGACCAATACATTGGAATCCATTACATATTCAGTAAATAAGACGTTAGATAAACTGGGGCTGACCAATATTACAATGGAACAATGCAGACAGTTTGTAGGTGACGGAGCAAGAGTGCTTATGGAGCGCACTCTTCAAGCGGTAGGAGATACAAAGCTGGAGAGAATTGAAAGTGCAATGGAAGTGTATGGAAGTGTTTTCGGAAAGAATTGCACATATCATGTAATGGCATATGAAGGAATTATGGATATGTTGGAAGAATTAGAAGAACGTGGAATAAAGTTGGCGATTCTGTCTAATAAACCACATCAACAAAGTATTGATGTGGTAGCAAGGATACTTGGAAAGCACCGATTTTCTTGTGTGAATGGTCAGAGAGAAGGAATAGAAAAAAAGCCGGATCCAGCTGGTGTATTTCAAATAATGAAATGTTTACAAGTAACAAAAGAAGAATGTCTTTACATAGGAGATTCGGAAGTGGATGTGGAAACGGCAAGACGAGCAGGTGTCACATCAATAGGAGTGTCATGGGGATTCCGGAGCAAAGAAGTTTTGCAGAATGCAGGAGCAGATTATATAATCGATAGACCATGTGAATTATTGAAATTTGTATAGGAATAGATGAATTAGGAGGATAAGGATATGTATGAATATGATGAAGAATGTTTACAGGTATTTTTAAAGAAACAGGAGCAGTTGTTTGATGAACCCGTTGCTGTTACATTGGAGGAAGCGGAAGCATTTCTTGAAGATTGCATGGCTGTGGTAGTAGATTCTATTGAGGAAGTGAGAGAATACTTTGACGAAAGTGGTGCGGATGTAGAAGGGATGTCTGAAGAAGAATTAGAAGATGCATCGGAAGTATTTGCGTTATCAGACGGAAGATATTTAGTAGTAGAAGCGTAATGAGGGGCGGTCAAAAGACTGCCTTTTTTAGAAACAAAAAATATATTTCAGTCTACTTAGATAAAGTCAAGTCTATAGCCCGCAAAACTAAGAAGAATTTGCGGGCGCATCAACAATCTAGTGCCAGGTCAGGAAAATACTTTCCCATAATAAAATGAATAAAAGACAGAGTACGTTGTCATTTAACTGAGGCTTTTTTTAATGCGTTTTCGATGGCAGAAACAATCATTTGAGAGGTGTATGGATTATCTTTTGGATAAGTAATGTTTTTGGTCGATTGCTTCTCGCAGACTTGTTCAGCAATATTTTCGATTACAGGTTGAAGTAAAGGATACATTGTAGTAACTGATTCGCTTAGATTAACGCAACGGATAGAAGCGATTTTTGACTGTTCAACAGTAACCTCAATTTCTAAATCTGTGTTATTTAGACTTACTGTGGATGTGTAAATTCCAGGGGTGTATTCTTTTGTAGTATCCAGTGATTTTTTATTTTTTGGGAAGAACATAAATACTAAAAGTAAAATAAAAAGAACTCCCAAAATAACAAAAATGGCAGTGTAAATAATTTCTTTCATATGCAGAACAACTATTTTTGTTTTTGAACTCATGAAGTCCCTCCTCATCTATATACATTGGGAAACGTATAATTAGTTTTGTATAATATATGATTAGAAGAAAAAAATATTCGTGTCTTTGCGTGACAAATAGAAAATGTTCTTGTAGAATAGAAAAAGATAAAAGAAAAAGGAGTGACGATATGTATATTATTGTAGGGCTAGGAAATCCAACTTCTCAATATGAAGGAACACGTCATAATGTGGGATTTGACGTCATAGATGTTATTGCAAAGAAATATAATATATCGATGGATATAAGGAAACATAAGGCTTTTTGTGGAAAAGGAATAATTGCAGGACAAAAGGTGATTCTTGCTAAACCTCAAACTTACATGAATTTAAGTGGAGAGAGTGTAAGAAGTCTTGTAGATTATTTTAAGGTTGATGAAGAACAAGAATTAATTGTAATTTATGATGACATTAGTCTTGATGTAGGACAACTTCGTATTCGCAAGAAGGGGAGTGCAGGAGGCCATAATGGAATCAAGAATATAATTGCTCATCTAGGACACTCTGTTTTTCCAAGAATCAAGGTGGGCGTAGGTGAAAAACCAAAACAGTATGATTTGGCTGATTATGTGCTGGGACATTTTTCGAAAGAAGAAAGAAAAATTGTAGAAGAAGGATATTGCAAAACAGTTAATGCAATTGAATTGATGGTAAATGGCGAGATAGAAACAGCTATGAACGATTATAATAAAAAGGTAAAATAAAAGGAGGATATATGCAAGCTTTTGTAGAACCACTGAAAGAGTTGGTGGAAGTTGGAAAAATACAAAAAGAGAAGAAAAAACAAAAGGGAATGATACAGATTGCTGGTTGTGTCAATTCTCAGAAAACGCATTTAATGTATGCTCTTGGCGATGATTCAACATATAGAGTCATCGCTGTTTCAAGTGAAGCAAAAGCAAAAGAAATTTACGAAGAATATAAATTTTTGGATGAAAAAGTGTATTATTATCCACCAAAGGACCTTTTGTTTTATCAGGCGGATTTGCGTGGAAAAGCATTGGTAAAGCAAAGGTTAGAAGTAATTCAAGCACTTCTGACAGAAAAAAAATTGACAGTAATTACTGAATTTGATGGATTTATGGATTCTCTGTTGCCACTTAGAAAAATCACAGAAAGAATATTTACACTGAAAGTGGGGGATACAGTGGACTTTGATTCTTTGCAACAAAAAGTAGTAGCACTTGGTTATGACAGAGAAATACAAATTGATGGTATGGGGCAGTTCTCTGTGAGAGGAGGAATTATTGATATTTATCCATTGACGGAAGAAGTGCCAATTCGCATTGAATTTTGGGATGATGAAATTGACTCCATTCGTACGTTTGATGTGGAAAGTCAACGTTCTATAGAAAATTTGGAGGAAGTTGTTATATATCCAGCAACGGATTTTCCAGATGAGGAAGGTGAACGAGTATCTTTCATAGATTATTTTCCAGTTGAAGAAACAATTGTATTTTTGGATGAACCGGCAAGATTATTGGAAAAAGGCACAGGGGTGGAAGAAGAGTATTTGGAAGCACAGAAAAACCGAATAGAAGCAGGATGTGAAATAGCAGATGTTCATATACCATTGTATCAGACAACACAAGTTGTAAAGAAGATGAATGAGCATTATTGTATCGGATTTTCGGCGTTAGAAATACGTACAAAAGAATTTAAGACGAACAATTTATATAGTCTTCATGCTAAGAATGTAACTCCGTATAATAATAGTTTTGAGATGCTTACGAGGGATTTGAAGAGATTGAAACGTGATGGATATCGAGTTATTCTTCTTTCGGGTTCGAGAACAAGAGCAAGACGTCTTGCCGAAGACTTGAGAGACTATAATTTGAGTAGTTTTTATAGTGAAGAAAAAGATCGTTTTGTACAAGAGGGAGAAATTTTAGTTTCTTTCGGTCATGTGACAGAAGGATATGAATATCCAATGTTGAAGTTTACGGTGATTTCAGAAACAGATATTTTTGGAAAAGGAAAGAAAAAGCGTAAGCGAAAGATATATGAGGGCCAGAAAATACAAAGTTTTTCGGAATTAAAAATTGGTGATTATGTTGTTCATGAAAATCATGGTTTGGGGATATATCAAGGGATAGAAAAAATTGATGTGGACAAAACCTCCAAGGATTATATGAAAATATCTTATGCGGGAGGATCGAATCTATATATTCCAGCAACTCAGTTGGATTTGATTCAGAAATATGCAAGCGCGGATGCAAAAAAACCGAAATTAAACCGTCTTGGAACACAGGAATGGACAAAGACAAAGACGAGAGTCAAAGGAGCTGTTAAAGAGATTGCGAAAGATCTTGTGGAATTATATGCGACAAGACAACGTGAAGAGGGATTTGTATATGGACCCGATACTGTCTGGCAGAAAGAATTTGAAGAGATGTTTCCATTTGAGGAAACAGAGGATCAAATGTTGGCCATAGAAGCAACCAAACGAGATATGGAGAGTAATAAAATCATGGATCGCTTGATTTGTGGAGATGTAGGATATGGAAAAACGGAAGTGGCTATTCGAGCTGCTTTTAAAGCGGTGCAGGAGAATAAGCAAGTAGTTTATTTAGTTCCTACAACAATATTGGCGCAGCAACATTACAATACATTTGTACAGCGAATGAAGGAATTTCCGGTAAGAGTAGATTTAATGTGTCGTTTTCGCACTCCTACACAGCAGAAAAAAACGATTGAAGATACGGAAAAAGGGTTAGTTGATATTATTGTTGGAACACATAGAGTTTTAAGTGAAGATTTGAAATTTAAGGATTTAGGTCTTTTGATTATAGATGAGGAACAACGCTTTGGTGTACAACATAAAGAAAAAATAAAAAAAATAAAAGAGAATATAGATGTATTAACATTAACAGCAACACCGATTCCTAGAACCCTTCATATGAGTCTGATAGGAATTAGAGATATGAGTGTTCTGGAAGAAGCGCCGATGGATAGAATACCAATTCAAACATATGTTATGGAATATAATGATGAAATGGTACGTGAAGCGATTCAGAGGGAACTGTCACGACAGGGACAAGTTTATTATGTTTACAACAAGGTAAACGATATTGAAGAGATTACAAATAGAATTCAAAAGCTTGTTCCAGAAGCGGTAGTTACTTATGCTCATGGACAGATGAGTGAACATCAGTTGGAAAAAATTATGTATAATTTTATTAATGGTGAAATAGATGTTCTCGTATCGACTACCATTATTGAAACGGGACTTGATATTTCAAATGCAAATACGATGATTATTCATGAAGCAGATAAATTAGGTCTTTCACAACTTTATCAATTACGTGGACGGGTAGGAAGATCTAATAGAATGGCATATGCATTTATGCTATATAAAAGAGATAAATTATTGAAAGAGGTTGCAGAAAAAAGACTTTCAGCTATTCGAGAATTTACAGATTTAGGTTCGGGGTTTAAAATTGCAATGCGTGATTTAGAAATTCGAGGAGCAGGAAATCTTTTGGGTGCAGAGCAGCATGGTCATATGGAGGCTGTTGGATATGAGTTGTACTGCAAAATGTTGAATGAAGCTGTAAAATATTTAAAAGGAGAAATTGAGGAAGAATCTTATACGACAACAATAGATTTAAATGTAGATGCATATATTCCATCTTCATATATACCGAATGAATATCAAAAATTAGATATTTATAAAAGGATTGCTAGTATTGAAAATCAAGAAGAGATGGATGATATGGTAGAGGAATTGATTGATCGTTTTGGTGATATTCCTAAAAAAGTGCAACAGTTACTTCATATCGCTTTGGTGAAAGCATCTGCCCACAGTGCTTATATTGTTTCTATAGAACAAAAAGGAGAAGAATATAAGTTTACTATGTATGAGAAAGCGAAAGTATGTGCAGAACGAATTACTCTTCTTTTACAACAGTATAAAGGTGATTTGACGTTTAAGGTAGAAACAAATCCATATTTTATTTATCAGAAAAAAGGAAGAAATAAACGTGAGAAAGATGAAAATATATTAGAATGCGTAAAAATTGTGATAAGTGGTTTAAAAGGATTGATAGAATAAGAAAAAAACGATATAATAATGTAGTTAGGAAAACGAAGGAGGAAATTATGGGTAATACAAAAAAAAGAATTATTGCATTGTTGGTGGCAACTACCATGTCAGCAACAGCAATTACAGGATGTGGAAAAATAAATAATGAAGCAACGTTGATGACAGTTGGTGAAGATAAAGTAACAATGGGGGTTGCAAATTTCTTTGCTAGATATCAGCAGGCTATGGCTGAGGCACAGTACGGTTCGTATATGGGAGAAGATATGTGGAAGTCAGAAGTGTCAAAGTCGGAGACGATGGAAGAGAGTATGAAGAAAAGAATTTTAGAATCTCTTAAAACACTGTATGTATTAGAAGATCATATGAAAGAATATAAAGTAGAGTTAACGGCTGAAGAAAAGCAGAAGATAGATAAAACTGCAGAAGAATTTTTGAAAGCAAATCAAGATGGCGCAAAAGAAGTAATTTCTGCGGATGAAGAAACAGTAAAACGTGTATTAGAATTACTTACTATTGAAGACAAAATGAGAAAAACGCTTGTGGCAGATGTAGATAAAAATGTAAGTGATAAAGAGGCGGCTCAAAAAAGTATGCAGTATGTATTTTTTACATTTACAAATACAGCAGAAGATGGAACAACTACAACGATTGATGAGAGTGCAAAAAAAGCATTGAAGGAAAAAGCGACAAAATTCCAAGAAGGTGCAAAATCACAGGCAGATTTTGCTGTGTATGCAAAAGCAAATGGATATGAAGCAACAACAAAAACTTTTGATGGGGAGGATGCGGCTCCTTCGGAAGAACTGATTAAAGTAGTGGATAAATTAAAAGCAGGGGAGATGACAGGTGTAGTTGAAACGCCGTCAGGATATTATGTTGCGAAAGTGACAAGTTTATTAGATAGAGCAGCTACAGATGAAGAAAAGCAGATGATTGTTGCAGAACGTGAAAATAAAAAATACGAGGAAGTCGTAAATAAATTAGTTAAAGAGAGCAAAATTGATATAAATAAAAAGGAATGGAAAAAAATTAGTTTTGCAAAACAAAGAATAACTTTGAAAGCAGTTGAACAGCCACAAGAACAGAAGAATCAGAAATAAAAAAAGGTGTGACAATCGCGAGATGACGATTTGTCACACCTTTTTTATAAAATGTATTGAATTAAAAGCGAAACATAAGTAACTCGTTTACTAATTTTCCATCTGCTTTTCCTTTAACTTTAGGCATTAATTCTTTCATAATGCGACCTTTATCTTTTGCTGTAGGTGAATCAATACCTAGTTCAACTAAAGTAGCGTCAATAACAGTTTTAATTTCTTCTTCATTCATCATTTTTGGTGCATACTGTTCTAAAACAGCAAGACGCTTTTGACATTCTTCCACAATTTCTGTGCGATCAGCAGGTGTCATTTCTAAAGTTTCTTTTGTCTGTTTTATTTCTTTCATGATAACTTGTGTTTCTTCTTCTTCTGTAAGATCAGCACGTTTTTCGATTGCTTTGTTTTTTAAAGAAGATAAAAGCATGGATAAAGTTTCTTTTGTTTCTTTCTCTCCAGCTTTCATAGCTGCAACCATTGCACTTCTTACTTCGTCTATTTTACTCATTGTTCTACCTCCTTGTAATCCTATACTTTCATTATAAAAGATAAACAATTAAAGTCAATGTTTGTTTTTGCCTTTTGAAATGTATAAATAATTTCCATTTACAGATACTATTTCCAATTGAAAAATAATAATGGAGGAAAATAAAATGAAAGCGACAGGGATTGTGAGAAGAATAGATGACTTGGGAAGAGTGGTCATTCCAAAAGAAATAAGAAGAACATTACGAATAAGAGAAGGTGATCCTCTAGAAATTTTCACGGATAGAAATGGAGAAGTGATTTTGAAAAAATATTCTCCGATAGGAGAATTGTATAAAATTTCGTGTGAGTATACAGAAAGTTTATCTTCTGTGACAGGGTATACGGTATGTGTTGCGGATACAGAGCAAATTGTCGCAGTTTCGGGAAGCGGAAAAAAAACACTTACAGAAAAACGTATAACATCAGAAATGAGAAAAATAATGGATATGCGAAATTCTTTTGTAGCAGAACGAAGTGATAAAAAATATATACAGATTGCAGAAGTGGAAATGCAAGAATATACTGCTCAAGCAATTAGTCCTATTATCTGTGAAGGAGATGTTATAGGCGCAGTTATTCTTCTCAATAAAAGTGGAGAAAAAAAGTTTGGCGATTTGGAAAAAATATTGACTCAGACAGGTGCAGGATTTCTAGGAAAACAAATGGAACAGTAGAGGTATAAAACTCCTCGGACAATCATAGATTGTTTTAGAACAAAGATGAAGGAGGAGTTTTTGTGGGAAAGAAAGAGAAGAAAGAGTTGAAAGGAATGTGGTTGTTAAAAGCGTTGCTGGTGGGGTATGTGATAACGGGAGTGTTATTGATGATACTGGCACTTCTGTTATATAAGATAGATTTAGATGAGCAAAAAGTGACAATAGGAATTATAGCAACCTATATTATTTCTACGTTTGCTGGTGGATTTATTATGGGAAGATTAGTAGAAAAGCAAAAGTTTATATGGGGACTTGTTTTGGGGATAATTTACTTTTTGTTGTTATTTGTTGTCTCTTTTATGGTCAATCATCAGTTGCAGAGTAATGGGACGAATCTTTTGACAACATTTTTGCTTTGTGCAGGAGGTGGAATGCTTGGTGGAATGTTATCATAGAGTATCTTATGTATATTGTTTGTAGATAGAATTATACCGTAATTTGTGTGTATGAAGAGTTACAAAAAAGACTTTAAAAACAGAAAATACTGTGTTATAATGAAAAAAGTTAATGTATATTCAAGGAGGAATTGATATGAAACACATCAAAACATTAAATGCACAGACATTAAATAATACAGTGAAAAAAGGTGGCTGTGGAGAATGTCAGACATCTTGTCAGTCAGCATGTAAGACATCATGCACAGTAGGAAACCAGACTTGCGAACAGAAGAAATAATAGAGATTGCATAGTCAGAACTGGGCAGCGGCTTCGGTCGCTGTTTTTTCTTGTTAAGACAGAAAATGTTTAGATAAAGAAAGGAGAAACATTGTGATTCATCAATACAAGAATAATGGGTATGATATTGTCTTAGATGTTAATAGTGGTTCGGTTCATGTGGTAGATGATATGTGTTATGATATAATCGACTATTTAAATAAACTAGGCGTAGAAGATAATATGGAATTGCTTAAGCAAACAGATACGCTAGAGAAAATGGAGACGGACTTAGGACAGACATATCCAGTAGAAGAGATTGCCGAAGCGTTTGAGGATATTAAAGAACTTGCGGAAGCAGGTCAACTTTTTACAAAAGATGTTTATGAGGAATATATAGGAGAAGTGAAGAAAAGAAAAACGGTAGTAAAAGCTCTCTGTATTCATATTGCTCACGATTGTAATTTGGCTTGTAAATATTGTTTTGCAGAAGAAGGAGAATATCACGGACGAAGAGCATTAATGTCATATGAAGTAGGGAAAAAGGCGTTAGATTTCTTAATTGCAAACTCGGGAAATAGAAGAAATCTCGAAGTGGATTTCTTTGGAGGAGAGCCTTTAATGAACTGGAAGGTTGTAAAAGACTTAGTTGCTTACGGAAGAGAACAAGAGAAGATACATAATAAAAATTTCCGATTCACTCTCACAACAAATGGTGTGCTTTTAAATGATGAGGTACAAGAGTTTGTTAATAAAGAAATGGATAATGTTGTTTTAAGTCTTGATGGAAGAAAAGAAGTCAATGATAAAATGCGTCCATTCAGAAGTGGAAAAGGAAGTTATGATTTGATTGTTCCGAAATTCCAAAAATTAGCGGATAGTCGCAATCAACAAAAATATTATATAAGAGGAACATTTACAAGAGATAATCTTGATTTTTCAAAAGATGTTTTACATTTTGCGGATTTGGGATTTGAACAGATTTCTATTGAACCAGTTGTGGGAGAAGAAAGTGATTTCTATTCAATTCGAGAAGAAGATCTTCCACAAATTTTTGAAGAGTATGATACACTAGCAAAAGAAATGATCAAACGTGAAAAAGAGGGAAATGGATTTACGTTCTTTCATTTTATGCTTGACTTGGATGGAGGCCCGTGTGTTGCCAAACGTTTATCGGGCTGTGGTTCGGGGACAGAATATTTAGCAGTGACTCCTTGGGGAGACTTATATCCATGTCACCAGTTTGTAGGTGAAGATGATTTCCTTATGGGAAATGTTGATGAGGGAATTACTAAACCGGAAATTGCAGATGAATTTAGAGGATGTAGTGTATACTCTAAAGAAAAATGTAAAAATTGTTTTGCTAAATTTTATTGCAGTGGTGGCTGTATGGCAAATTCATATAAATTCCACGGTTCTATTCATGATACATACGGTGTTGGATGTGAGATGGAAAGAAAACGTGTTGAATGTGCAATTATGATAAAAGCCGCATTGGCAGATAAGGAAAGGGTGTAAAAAATGAAAAAAAGCAAAGGCGTCATCAGCCTGCTTCTTGTAACTGTTTTAACAGGATTTCTTGTGTTTACAACAGTTGTTGGATTTGGAAGCGGACATATTGGTGCAGCAAAAAACATTAAGTTAGGTCTTGATTTGGCGGGTGGAGTAAGTATTACATATCAGGCAAAAGGGGATAAACCGTCAGAGAAAGAAATGAGTGATACTGTTTACAAATTGCAGAAACGTGTTGAACAGTACAGTACAGAAGCGGGAGTTTATCAAGAAGGAGATGACCGTATTTCTATTGAAATTCCTGGAGTGACAGATGCAAATAAAGTGTTAGAAGAACTTGGAAAACCAGGTTCCTTGAAATTTCAAGATGCAGAAGGAAAAGTCGTATTGGACGGAACGGATGTGAAAAGTGCCACAGCACAAATTCAGGAAGATCGTTCTGGAAACAAAAAAAATATGGTTTCCCTCGAAATGACAAAAGAAGGTAGAAAGAAATTTGCAGATGCAACACAGAAAAACTTAGGAAAACCGATTGCTATCGTTTATGACGGACAAGTTATTAGTAGCCCTACTGTAAATAGTGCGATTACAAATGGGCAGGCTGTAATTGAAGGCGACTTTACATATGAAGAGGCAGAAGAACTTGCTTCAACAATCCGTATTGGTGGACTTAGAGTAGAATTAGAAGAAATCAACTCAAGTGTTGTAGGTGCTCAGCTTGGTGAAGAAGCAATTAGTACAAGTTTATTAGCAGGTGGAATTGGTTTAGCAATTATTTTTATATTCATGTGTGTTGTATACCTTCTTCCAGGCTTGGCTTCAAGTATCGCGTTATGTATTTATACAGGAATAATTCTTGTGTTATTAAATGCATTTGATATTACGCTAACATTGCCTGGTATTGCAGGTATTATTCTTGGTATTGGTATGGCAGTAGATGCGAACGTTATTATTTTTGCCAGAGTAAAAGAAGAATTGGCAGCGGGAAGAAATGTCAAGACAGCCTTGAAAAAAGGATTCCAGAAAGCATTATCTGCAATTGTTGATGGAAATGTTACAACGTTAATTGCTGCTTTAGTATTAGGGTTAAAAGGAACAGGTAGTGTAAAAGGATTTGCTCAAACATTAGCTTTGGGTATTGTTGTTTCTATGTTTACAGCACTTGTTGTAACAAGAATAATTATTTTTGCACTATATGCGGTTGGACTTAGAAGTGAAAAATTATATGGCGTTCAAAAAGAAAGAAAAACAATCGATTTCCTTGGAAAGAGGAAAGTATGCTTTATTATTTCTATCGCGCTTGTATTGAGTGGCTTTATAGCAATGGGAGTTCATAAATCGCAGAATAATGATATATTGAATTACAGCCTTGAGTTTAAAGGTGGTACAGCAACAAATGTAACTTTTAATGAAGATTATTCAATTAAAGAATTAGATGCAAAAGTAACGCCAGTTATTGAAAAAGTTACAGGTGATAAAAATGTGCAGATGCAGAAAGTAAAAGGCACGAAGCAAGTTGTTGTAAAAACACAGGTGTTAGATTTGAAGAAACGTGAAGCGTTAAATAAATCACTTGTGGAACAGTTTAAAGTAGATGAAAAGAAAATTACTTATAACAATATCAGTTCGACAGTAAGTTCGGAAATGAGAAGAGATGCTATTATCGCTGTATTGATTGCTACTGCATGTATGTTGGTTTACATTTGGTTACGATTTAAAGATTTCAGATTTGCAAGTAGTGCTATTTTAGCTTTATTGCATGACGTACTAGTTGTATTAGCGTTTTATGCAATCGCAAGAATATCTGTTGGAAATACATTTATTGCTTGTATGTTGACAATTGTGGGATATTCAATTAATGCAACTATCGTTATTTTTGACCGAATTCGTGAAGAGTTAAAAACAGGTAATAGAAAAGATACAATTGAAGAGGTTGTAAATAGAAGTATTACTCATACACTTACAAGAAGTGTTTACACATCATTCACAACATTTGTTATGGTAGCAGTACTTTATGTTCTGGGTGTAAGTTCTGTAAAAGAATTTGCAGCACCGCTTATGGTTGGTGTAATCGTTGGAGCATACTCATCTGTTTGTATTACAGGTGCATTGTGGTATGTAATGAAGAAAAAAATTGTAAAAAAATAAGAAGAAGATAGAACGGGGGATTATGAAATCCCCCGTTTCGTCTTATGGATGAAGGCGGGAAAGTAGAATGGAAAAATGGTTTTTAACAAGAAAAGGCGCCGATTTTCAAGAGATTAGTCAAAAGTTTCATGTTAGTCCAGTAATTGCTAGATTAATAAGAAATAGAGATGTTATCGGAGATAGTGAAATAGAATGTTATCTCCATGGAAATATGGAAAGTTTATATGATGGAATATTGATGAAAGATATGGCAGTAGCAGTTGATATTCTTAGGGAAAAAATTCAAGACAAGAAACCAATTCGTATTATAGGAGATTATGATATCGATGGTGTGAATGCCACATATATTTTGCTGGAAGGAATTGAAAAACTTGGTGGAAATGTAAGTGTAGATATTCCAGATCGAATGAAAGATGGGTACGGATTAAACAAATCTTTGATAGATAGGGCGTTTGAAAGCGGTGTGGATACGATTATTACATGTGATAATGGTATTGCTGCGCGAGAGGAAATAGCTTATGGAAAAAGTCTTGGTATGACAATTATTGTGACAGATCATCATGAAGTTCCATATGAAGAAACAAATGAAGGTTTGCATTATTTGTTTCCACCAGCAGATGCTATTGTTGATCCGAAAAGAGAAGATTGTGAGTATCCTTTTCCGCATTTATGTGGTGCAGGGGTGGCTTATAAGCTTGTGGAAACATTATTTAATGTAGAGGGAAAAGAAACTACAGAGATTGAGTATCTTGTTGAAAATGTAGCAATTGCCACTGTTGGAGATGTTATGGATTTGACTGGCGAAAATCGTATTTTTGTAAAATATGGATTAGAAAAAATTAAACAGACAAAAAATTTGGGGTTAAAAGCACTTATGGAATGTACTGGTATAGATGTGGGGAGATTGTCTTCTTATCATATTGGATTTGTAATTGGACCATGTTTAAATGCTAGTGGTCGATTAGATACAGCTAAAAGGGCATTAAAACTTTTGAGGGCAAAAACGAAAGCAGATGCGGAACAGTTGGCAGGGGATTTGAAAGCACTGAATGATAATAGAAAAGAACTAACTACTGAAGCAGTAGAAGAAGCAATTATGCAAGTGGAAAATACCATTCTAAAAGAGGATAAAGTTCTTGTGATTTACTTACCAAATTGTCATGAGAGTCTTGCTGGGATAGTAGCTGGAAGAATTAGAGAAAAATATTATAGACCTACTTTTGTTTTAACGAATGCGGAAAAAGGAGCAAAAGGATCTGGACGTTCTATAGAAACATATCATATGTATGATGAAATGATAAAATGTAAAGATTTACTTGGAAAATTTGGTGGACATAAATTGGCAGGAGGTTTATCCATTCCAATTGAAAATATTGATATGTTTCGTAGAAGACTAAATGAAAACTGTCAATTAAGTGCGGAAGATTTATATGAAAAAATATCTATAGATATGCAATTACCGTTAGCTTATGTGAGTGAGTCTCTTATTGGGGAATTAGAATGCTTAGAACCATTTGGGAAGGCAAATCCTAAACCAGTATTTGCTGAAAAAGATATTCGGGTGAAAGAAACAAGAATATTAGGAAAAAACAATAATGTGCTGAAATTGCATCTTGTAGATGTCTATGGAACAATGATAGAAGGAATGTACTTTGGGGATGTAGAAAGTTTTATGGAAATGGTTGAAAAGAAAAAAGGAAAGATAAATATTACGTACTATCCGACTATCAATGAATATCGAGGAAGAAAAACAGTGCAGATTGTCATACAGAATTATCAATAGTATATTGGATTTATATGAGAAAAGTGTTATAATAATATAGATATTTTGTAGAAAATTGGAGGCGGTAAAGATGAAGCCGATAGAGGATTATATAAGAAGTATTCCGGATTTCCCGGAAAAAGGAATTATTTTTAGAGATATAACGAGTGTTTTGGAAGACCCTGATGGGTTACATTTAGCAATTGATCTGATGCAGGAAAAGATAGGTAAAGATGACTTTGATGTTGTTGTGGGACCTGAATCAAGAGGATTTATTTTTGGAGTTCCAATTGCATATAATATGAGTAAACCTTTTGTTCCTGTTCGTAAAAGGGGAAAATTACCATGTGAAACAGTTTCTATCCAATATGATTTAGAGTATGGAAGTGCTGAGATTGAGATGCACAAGAACTCGATCAAACCGGGAGAGAAGGTTGTTATTGTAGATGACTTAATGGCTACAGGTGGAACAATGGAAGCTATTATTAAATTAATAGAAGGAATGGGCGGAGAAGTAGTTAAAATTGTATGCTTGATTGAATTAGCAGGATTAGAAGGACGTAAAAGATTAAAAGATTATACAATGGAAGCAATAATTACATATCCAGGTAATTAGAGTGAAAGAAGGGAGGTATTATTATGGGACAGGACAATATCATGGAGAATCCCTATGAAAATTTAGACATTATTGATGGTCATGCAGTGAAAGCACCAGAAGATTATCAGGATTCAGATAAACTGTATCATGCCTTGATTGCAAGAATTAGGAAATACCACCCATCTACAGACATTTCCCTAATTGAAAAAGCATATAAAATTGCAAAAGAAGCACATGAGGGACAGAAAAGAAAATCTGGAGAAGCATATATTATTCATCCGACATGGGTGGGATTAATTCTTGCTGATTTGGAGTTAGATAAAGAAACAATAGCAGCGGGAATTTTACATGACGTAGTAGAAGATACAATTATGTCTGAAGAAGAAATTGCAGAAGAATTTGGAAGTGAAGTTGCGTTACTCGTAGATGGGGTGACAAAATTAGGACAGTTATCTTATTCCGCAGACAAGTTGGAAGTGCAAGCAGAAAATTTGAGGAAAATGTTTCTCGCAATGGCAAAGGATATTCGTGTTATCTTAATTAAACTTGCAGACAGGTTACATAATATGCGTACATTGCAATTTATGAGACCTGAAAAGCAAAAAGAAAAAGCAAGAGAAACGATGGATATTTATGCGCCAATTGCACAGCGCCTTGGTATTTCAAAGATTAAGACAGAGTTAGATGATTTGGCGTTAAAATATTCTAAACCGGAAGTATTTTATGATTTGGTGGACCAGATTAATGCGAGAAAAACGGAGAGAGAGGAATTTGTACAACAAATTGTAGAAGAAGTTTCTCGTCATATGAAGAATGCCAATATTAAGGCAGAAGTATATGGAAGAGTAAAACATTTTTTTAGTATTTATAAGAAAATGGTAAACCAAGATAAAACAGTAGATCAAATCTATGATTTGTTTGCTATCCGAATTATTGTTGATTCGATGAAAGATTGTTATGCTGCACTTGGAGCTATTCATGAGATGTATACGCCTATACCAGGTAGATTTAAAGACTATATTGCAATGCCAAAGCCCAATATGTATCAGTCCTTGCATACAACTCTTATGGGACCATCAGGACAACCTTTTGAAATTCAAATTCGTACAGTAGAAATGCACAAGACAGCGGAATATGGTATAGCTGCTCATTGGAAATATAAAGAATCTGGTGGAAGTGAAAAAAATGTTGCGACTCGTGCAGAAGAAAAATTAAGTTGGCTTAGACAGATTTTAGAGTGGCAGCAAGATACAGATAATCGGGAATTTTTATCTTTGTTAAAAGGAGATTTGGATTTATTTGCGGAAGATGTATATTGCTTTACGCCAAATGGAGACGTTAAAAATCTTCCAAATGGTTCTACTCCTGTGGATTTTGCTTATGCAATTCACAGTGCAGTAGGAAATAAAATGGTAGGAGCAAGAGTGAATGGCAAATTAGTACCGATTGATTATAAAATTCAAAATGGTGATAGAATAGAAGTACTTACGTCACAAAATTCAAAGGGACCTAGTCGTGATTGGTTAAATATTGTAAAGAGTACACAGGCAAGAAATAAAATTAATCAATGGTTCAAAAAGGAATATAAAGAAGAAAATATTATTCGCGGAAAAGAGATGCTGGCAGCTTATTGTAGAGCGAAGGCGTTAGTGCTTAGTGATTTAACAAAGCCAAAATATATGCAAGTTGTACAGCAAAAATATGGATTTAAAGATTGGGAAGCGGTTCTAGCAGCACTTGGGCATGGAGGCCTGAAAGAGGGACAAATTGTCAATCGATTACTAGAAGAGTATAACAAAGAGCATAAAGAAGCCATTACAGATGAAACCATTTTGGAAAAAGTATCTGAGGCTGCAAAAAACAAGGTACATGTTACAAAATCAAAAAGTGGTATTATTGTTAAGGGAATTGATGATATAGCAGTTCGTTTTTCGAGATGTTGCAATCCTGTTCCGGGAGATGAAATTGTTGGATTTGTTACACGAGGAAGAGGAATGTCTATTCATAGAACAGACTGTGTAAATATTATTCATTTATCTGAAAGTGAACGAGCAAGATTAATTGATGCAGAATGGGAACAGGAAGAAGAAAAAGGAGTTGGCCAATATGTAACTGAAATTCGCATGTATGGTGTGGATAGAACAGGATTACTTATGGAAATTTCTAAAGTTTTTACGGAAAATAAGATTGATGTAAAATCAATGAATGCTCGAACAAGTAAGCAAGGAAAGGTTACATTGGAAATTGGATTTATTGTACATGGAAGAGAAGAACTTTCGAAAGTGATAGAGAAACTTCGTCAGATAGATGGAGTTATAGATATAGAACGTGCGATAAGTTAGGAAATAGACATGAGAATTAAAACTATAGTAACAGGAATAATCAGTACAAATTGCTATATAGTAAGCAATGAAAAAACAGGAGAAGCAATCATTATTGATCCAGGGTATTGTTCTAAAAGTTTAAAAGAATATCTTTTAGACGAAAAATTATTAGTGAAAGCGGTACTTCTTACACACGGGCATTTTGATCACATTTTGGGGTTAGATGAATTGTTGGAAATGTATAATATTCCAGTATATCTTCATGAAGAAGAAGAGCGATTAATTGAAGATGCGGTTTTAAATCAATCTAAAACATATACAGATGGATATACTTTTACAAGAGCAACATATGTAAAAGACGAAGAAGTGCTAGATTTAATTGGATATTCTTTTCGGGTGATTTATACCCCTGGACATACTAAAGGAAGTGTGTGCTATTATGTGAAAAATGAAGATGTCCTGTTTAGTGGTGATACACTTTTTTATGCATCAGTTGGAAGGACGGATTTTCCAACAGGAAATACTTCTGAATTGCTTTGTTCGATTCGGCAAAAGTTAATGTGCTTACCAGATGATACGATTGTTTATCCAGGGCATATGGGAGCAACCTCGATAGGTTATGAAAGACAGCAAAACCCTTTCGTTCGCTAGAAAAAAAAGCCAAAAGATTGTGGGACGGGACGTATTTTTGGAAGAAAAAATTACGTCCCTTATTTTATAAAAGAGAGAGATAAAAATGGTTAATATTTATTTAAGAGAAGATTTTTATGCATATGATGCTTTTCACATTATAAAAGGTTTCTTGCCAAATGAACAGATTAAGCAGTATATAGATGCAAAAAGAAATGAAATAATTTCTATAGAAATAAATGGTGAAAAAGTATTAAAAATTCAAGAAATTAGTGAATATAATGTTGAAAAGAAAGAAAACAAAAATGAAGTAAACAAAAAAATTTATTTAGCTATGGAAAAGTATACAAGAAAAAGTATGGCATGGGGAATTCTTACCGGGATAAGACCAACGAAAATATTAATGAAAGAGTTAGAAAAAGGAATACCGGAAGAAGAAATTAAACAATGGTTTCAACAACGATATCTTGTGTCTGAAAAAAAAACGGAATTAGGAATGAAAATAGCAAAAAGAGAAAAAAGCCTTTTGGAAAAATTGGATTACCAGAATGGATATAGTCTTTATATAGGAATTCCTTTTTGTCCGACAACATGTGCGTATTGTTCATTTACTTCTTATCCGATTAAAGCGTGGAAAAATAGAACGGAGGAATATTTAGAGGCGCTCTGCAAAGAAATTTCTTTTGTAGGAGAAGTTTCAAAAGAGAAAAAGTTGAATACGATTTACATAGGAGGTGGAACTCCAACTACTTTAGAAGCAAGGCAATTGGATAAATTATTGACCCATGTAGAAAAAACATTTCCTTTAAAAGATTTGAAAGAATTTACTGTAGAGGCTGGACGTCCAGATAGTATTACGAAAGAAAAATTAGAAGTGCTTAGACAACATCAGATTACTCGCATTTCCATTAATCCACAGACAATGCAGCAAAAAACATTGGATGCTATAGGAAGAAAGCATACAATAGAGGATGTTATAAGCGTATATCATATGGCACGAGAATTAGGATTTAATAATATTAATATGGATTTAATTGCAGGGTTATCAGGAGAAACAGTCGTGGATATGCAGGATACCCTTGAAAAAATAAAAAAATTGAAACCGGATAATCTTACTGTACATTCATTAGCAATTAAGCGAGCCTCTAGATTAAATCAGAGTGAGTTGAAAAAAGAATTAGTTAATCAATCGGAAACATTATCAGAGATGATTGAACTTGCTGGCCAGTATGCAAAGGAGATGGAATTAATTCCATATTACTTATACCGTCAAAAAAATATTGCGGGAAATTTTGAAAATGTTGGTTATGCAAAGGTTGACAAAGCAGGAATATACAATATACTTATTATGGAGGAAAAACAATCTATTATTGCTGTTGGAGCAGGTTCTTCAACGAAAATTGTTCTTCCGAAAGGAAAAGAAATACAGGATAAAAAATCTGGACAATTGAAAAACATTGTGCGTATAGAAAACGTAAAAGATGTAGATGCGTATATTACTCGCATTGATGAAATGATAGAGAGAAAAGGAGAATGGCTATGGCGTTAAAGAAGAAAGCGATGAAGGGCATGAAAGATATGTTGCCAAGAGAAATGGAGATTAGAGATTATGTCATTCATTTAATTAAGGAAACATACAGTACATTTGGATTTTCTTCCATTGAAACACCATGTGTAGAACATATAGAAAATTTATGTAGCAAACAAGGCGGGGAAAATGAAAAATTAATTTTTAAAATTTTAAAACGTGGAGAAAAATTAAAGTTAGATACAGCTCAAACAGAAAATGATGTGGTTGATGGAGGACTTCGTTACGATCTTACTGTACCACTATGTCGATATTATGCAAATGCGGCAAATGAACTCCCGTCTCCATTTAAAGCGTTGCAAATGGGGAATGTGTGGCGTGCAGACAATCCACAACGTGGACGTTTTCGTCAGTTTATGCAGTGTGATATTGATATTTTAGGTGAACCAACTAATTTGGCAGAAATTGAATTGATATTAGCTACAACAACTTTACTTGGTAAATTAGATTTCAAGAATTTTACAATCCGTATCAATGATAGAAAAATTTTAAAAGCAATGGCATCTTATAGTGGATTTGTAGAAAAAGATTATGACAATATTTTTATTATTTTAGATAAAATGGATAAAATTGGTTTGGACGGTGTTGCAAAAGAATTAGAGGCAAATGGATATGCAAAGGAGTCTATAGATAAATATTTGGCATTGTTTAAAGAAATAACAAATGATGTAGAAGGTGTTCGCTATTGCAAAGAGAGGTTAGCTGGATTTTTGGATCAGGAAACTGCGGATGGTTTGGAAATGATTATCACAAGTGTAGATAGTGTAAAAGAAGCAGACTTTAAAATTAGTTTTGACCCGACTTTAGTTCGTGGAATGTCTTATTATACGGGAACTATTTTTGAGATTGCTATGGATGAATTTGGTGGTTCAGTAGGTGGAGGTGGACGATATGATGAAATGATTGGGAAATTTACAGGACAGCAAACAGCGGCTTGTGGATTCTCGATTGGATTTGAGCGTATTGTCATGTTGTTGTTAGAAAGAGGTTATAAAGTGCCAACAGCCAAAAATAAAAAGGCATTTTTAATTGAAAAGGGAATGAATCAAGAAGCATTATTGAAAGTACTTTCGCTTGCGAAAGAAGAGCGTTTGGCAGGTAATCAAGTACAGATTAGCATTATGAAGAAAAATAAAAAATTCCAAAAGGAACAACTTTCTTTAGAAGGGTATAATGATATGCAGGAATTTTTTAAAGATAAATTATAAAGAAAGCAGGGGAAAAAATGGCAGAATCGATGCAAGGATTAAAAAGAAGTCATAGATGTGCAGAACTTAGTAGTAGTAATATTGGAGAAACAGTCATTGTTATGGGATGGGTACAAAAAAACAGAAATAAAGGAGGACTAGTTTTTGTTGATGTAAGAGACCGTTCAGGAATTATACAGGTTGTTTTTGAAGAAGGAAGTGTTTCAGCAGAATTAATCGAAAAAGCGGGAAGTCTTCGTTCTGAATATGTAGTAGCAGTTGTGGGAAAAGTTGCTAAACGTACAGGAGCAGTGAATGAGAATATTGCTACAGGTGATATCGAAATTCTTCCAACAGAACTTCGGATTTTATCGGAATCAGAAACACCTCCATTTCCGATAGAAGAAAATAGTAAAACAAAAGAAGAAGTTAGATTGAAAAATCGTGTATTAGATTTAAGAAGACCGGATTTACAGAGAAATCTTATTATGAGAAGTCAGGTCGCTACATTAACACGTCAGTTTCTTGCAGGAGAAGGTTTCTTGGAAATTGAAACACCAATGTTAATTAAAAGTACACCAGAAGGAGCGAGAGATTATCTTGTACCAAGCCGTGTACACCTAGGAAATTTCTATGCGCTTCCACAGTCACCACAGATTTTCAAACAGTTATTAATGTGTGCTGGATATGATAGATATTTTCAGATTGTAAAATGTTTCCGTGATGAAGATTTGCGTGCGGATAGACAGCCAGAATTCACACAGATTGATATGGAACTGTCATTTGTAGATGTAGATGATGTAATTGATGTAAATGAACGATTGCTTGCAAAAGTATTTAAAGAGATTCTAGATGTAGAAGTTTCCCTTCCAATTCAGAGAATGACATGGCAAGAAGCAATGGATAGATTTGGTTCAGACAAGCCAGATGTTCGTTTTGGTATGGAGTTGACAGATGTTTCTGAAGTGATAAAAGATTGTCAATTTGTTGTGTTTAAAAATGCTCTTGAACAAGGTGGAAGTGTTCGAGGGATTAATGCAAAAGGACAGGGGGCAATGCCACGTAAAAAAATTGATAAATTAGTTGATTTTGCAAAAGGATATGGGGCAAAAGGATTAGCATATGTTGCAATACAGGAAGATGGAACAATCAAATCTTCATTTGCCAAATTTATGGGTGAAGAAGAAATGACAGCACTTGTAAATGCGATGGATGGAGAAAATGGTGACTTATTATTATTTGCGGCAGACTGCAATAAAGTAGTTTGGGATGTTCTTGGAAATCTTCGTTTGGAAATTGCACGTCAGTTAGAATTATTAGATAAAAATGAATATAAATTTTTATGGGTAACAGAATTTCCATTATTAGAGTGGAATGAAGATGCTGGAAGATATACAGCGATGCATCATCCGTTTACAATGCCTATGGAAGAAGACTTACATTTGATTGATACAGAACCGGGAAAAGTTCGTGCGAAAGCATATGACATTGTTTTAAATGGAACAGAACTTGGAGGAGGAAGTGTCAGAATCTTTAATCAAGAAATTCAGAACAAAATGTTTGAAGTATTAGGATTTACAAAAGAGCAGGCAGAGGAACAATTTGGTTTCCTATTAAATGCTTTCAAGTATGGAGTGCCACCTCATGCAGGTTTAGCGTATGGATTAGATCGTTTGATTATGCTTATGGCAAAACAAGACAGTATTCGTGATGTAATCGCTTTTCCAAAAGTTAAAGATGCTTCGGATTTGATGACAGAGGCACCAGCGGGAGTAGATAAAAAACAGTTGGATGAATTAGGATTAACTATTGTTAAAAAAGAAGAAAAAGTACAAGAATAGAAGTTGATTATACAAAAAATCGGGATATCATATGAAATGATTTGTATCCCGATTTTTTAATATTTACATATTTTTTTTTGTTTTTAAATTTGGGGGTAATGCGGTAATAAGTAGGTATACTAAAATCATAGAACCAATTTTATCTAATAAGTTGTTGAAGAGTTTGGGGATGAAAGAAGCTGTAAAAATACTTGTTCCACTTTGTTTCAAAAACATAACAGCAATATCAGAAACTGTTCCGGTAAGTCCGCCGTATACAGCAATACCTATTGGGGTTCCAATAAGGGGGGCGACTATACTGATTATAATACCTATAAAAATAGCATTCAAAAAGGTAAAATTTATTTTACGAAAAGCAAAACCTACAATTAGTCCGATTGCGATGCTTACAAGCATGAATGGAATACCAGAAAGAGAACCGCTAAAAATACTTGTTAAAAGATTGGTTATCCCCCCGACAGTGGCTCCATACCATGGTCCGAAGAGTATAGCGATAAATATAGTTCCCATAACATCAAGATAAAATGGGAATTTAAGAGCTGTAGTTACAATGCCGAGAGCAATGTTTAATGCAATTGCAAGCCCACAAAATACCATCCTAGTAGTTGCTGAAAATGATTTGTTCATTTGTTTTTCCTCTTTTCTTTAAATATGTATTTAATTTTAACAGTTTCTATAAAACAAGGATAATTGATTTTTGGCATATATTTATTGAGATATTCAATAAAAGAATTAAGAAAGAATATGATATAATGCATACTAGACAAATTTATTAGGGAGAGAATGATATGAAACAAAAAATTTTATTTGTTAGCCATTGTTTTTTTAATGATGCAGCTAAATTAAAAAATCAAAATTTACTCGAAATGGAAGAAGAGAGAAAAAAGAAGAGAGAGTTTTTAAAAAAATTTTTAGATGCTGATGTGGAAATCATTCAACTTCCTTGTCCTGAATTGATTTTATATGGAATAAATCGTTGGGGACATGCGGCATCCCAATTTGATACTGTATTTTTTCGTAAAGAATCTAAAAAAATGTTAGAATCATATATTCTTCAAATAGAAGAATATAGTTCTTGCCCAGCCAGGTTTGAAATATTGGGAATCGTTGGAGTTGAAGGAAGCCCGAGTTGTGGTGTAACGTATACATACGATGGAGAATGGGGGGGTGAATTTCTTGAAAATAAAAACTTGTTTTGTACATTAAATACTTTGCAAAAAGTACAAAAACCAGGGGTATTTATGAGAGTGTTGAAAGAAATGCTTATGGAGAAAGGGTATGAAATTTCA
>JAHHTN010000029.1 GCA_020024645.1 Faecalimonas sp. | reverse complement strand
TCTTATCTCTATCTTTCATTACCCATAAAAAATACCGCCACAACACCAGCACCTGTGTGACTTCCAATTACAGAACCAATTCCATTAATAATAATTTTTTCTATGCCAAAACGATTCTTTATCTGTTCTTCCAAATATTTTGCATCTTCAATGCAATCTCCATGGGTAATCATTACCACATCATTTTCATATCCTTTCACTTGTTTTTCCATTCTATCCAAAAGTGTAAGTAATGATTTCTTTCTTCCTCTTTCTTTGCCGATAACAACTAATTTCCCTTCATTATCCATATGAATAATTGGTTTAATTTTAACCATTGTCCCTAAAATTGCCGTTGTTTTAGAAATTCTTCCACCTCTATGCAAATGATTCAAATCATCTACTGTAACATTATGACAAATATGCAGTTTGTTCTCTTCTATCCATTTTACAATTTCCTCAAAACTTTTTTTCTCTTCCTTCAACTGTAATGTTTTATAAAGTAGAAGTCCTTCTCCCATAGATGCACACAAACTATCTATAACAACAACTTTCGCCTCTGGATACTCCTCCATCAAATCTTCCGCAGCCATTCTCACACTATTATAACTTCCACTAAGGCCTGATGAAAATCCAATATATAAGATATCTTTTCCCTTTTTCAACACAGGTTCTAATGCCTTTTTCGCTTCTTCTGGATTAATCTGAGAAGTAGTTGGAAGCGAACCATTTTTCAACTTCTCGAAAAATTCTTCATGGGATAATCCATCCAAATCCTTATACGTAATCCCATCCATAATATAAGATAAAGAAATGGTTAATACATTATTTTCCTCCAAAAATGTCTTTTGTAAATCTACTGTACTGTCTGTTGCAATAATAAATTCTCTCATGGCAGATACCTCCTGTCTATATAGAATATATCATACCATTTTTTCTTTATCATTAAAATACTTTAATTTAATTTTACGTTCAAATAATTTCTTCCCGACAATGTTTTATTACAAGCAACTGAAATAACTACTATAAGACAACCTACAATAAATCCAACCAAATCAAACCATGCCGTCAACACAAGCAAAATTAATCTCATAAACTTCAAGGCATATCCTAATTCAAAATTTGGTTGTGTATAATTTGCTACAGCAACAAAAGACATATATAACATCACTTCACTATTAAACCAACCTGACTTTACCGAAAATTCACCCATAACGATACCTGCGATCACACTTAAAGGCGTACTCAACATGCTCGGAGTGTTCATCGCTGCCAAACGCAGACCATCAATAGCAAG
Source organism: Faecalimonas sp. (assembly GCA_020024645.1). Classification (GTDB taxonomy): domain Bacteria; phylum Bacillota; class Clostridia; order Lachnospirales; family Lachnospiraceae; genus Faecalimonas. The sequence continues at coordinate 21,668 of JAHHTN010000029.1, read as the reverse complement.
TTCTAGTAACAAAAACTGATACAAAATAGGTATGTTTTGTACATCTCGAATCAAAATAAATTTAAACGTCTTCGGAAGCCACTCTGGATTTTGCATAAATAAAAGAAATAACGGAGTAACAAATACCGTGGCAACAGTAATAATCGCTCTCGATACTTTTAAATACACATTTGTTACCGTCGGAAAATAATAATCATTCGCCTCCTCTATCATATCTAGAATTGACGTCGGTAAAATCATTGCTGACGGGGAATTATCTACTAAAATCACGATTTTCCCTTCTAAAAGGCAAGCAGCTGCGGTATCTGGTCTTTCTGTAAATTTAAATTTAGGAAAAGGATTAAACCATTTTCTTTTAAACAACTGTTCTGCCAAACTTTGTTGATTCATTCGCAAGTCATCTACTTTCATTTTATCTAATCTGTTTGTTAAATTTTTCAAAAGTTCTTTATCCACCCTATCTTCCATATACGCAACAACTACATCTGTTCTAGAGCTATCTCCAATATCCATCATTTGCATAATAAGATGTGGATCACGAATTCTTCTTCTCATTAACGCAGTATTAAACACAATTGTTTCTACAAATCCATCTCTCGATCCCCTCAAAGATTTATCTTTATATGGTTCTTCCACACTTCTCGCTGGATATGTGCGACAATCGATAGCAAGACAGGCGGAATATCCGTCAATAAAAAAACATGATACTCCCGATAAAACATTTCGTAAAATATCATCAAATTCTGTAAGAACATCCACCTCCACATAGGGAATAAATTTTCTCGAAAATGTTGTAGCATCTTCTGGCATATCATATTTATTCACTCCTAAAAAAGACGTCATCAATTTCTGCATCGTATCATCTTTAGTAAAACCATCTATAAAATAGAATGAACTTTTCTTTTCCCCTATAATAATATCTCTTCTAATCAAATCAAAACTTTCATTCACTGGCAAAACTGTATTCATATAATCAACATTTTCCAAAAGTGAATTACTTACTTTTCTCGTTGTTATTTTCTCTACCATATTTCCCTCCATACTCACTTCTTAAATCATTATGGCCAAAATATAGTAAAAATATACAAACAACAAAAAGAAAACGCAGCGAAAATGTTGCGTTTTCTTTTTAATAAATTTGTAAAAACTATTTCGTTGTACTTCCAAGTCCTCCGTTTCTTATATTTGTCACAGCGTCATCAAAAGTAATTCCATATTCCACAAAAATTCCTTGCATAAATCCAGTTCCTTCTAAAATTTCCGCTCTTTTATTTTCATTTGTATCATTTGTGATTTTCGCAAAAATATGTCCTTCATTATCTGAATAAAAATAATCACTATCAATAATACCAACTGTATTATTTAATTGCAAACGGTATTTAAATCCAAGGCTACTTCTTGGATAACATTTCAGTACCCAATTTTCTTCCATTTCCACGCGAATTCCTGTCGGGATTTTCACCGTTTCACCAGGAGATAAAGAAAATGTAATTGGTGCATAAAAATCATACCCCGCTGACCCTGCTGTTGCTCTTTGGGGTAATTTTATTCCCTCATAAATTTTCTGTATTTCTTCTTTTTCTGTATTTTGGAATGTATCTTTCCATCCTTCTTCAAACTGTTCATAACTTACTTTATGAAATTTTGCTATCCTCTTCATTATCGCTTCCCACCTTAGTTATATAATATTACTTTTTCTTGTCTTAACGTTTCTTGCACATCAATCACCCGCTGATTAGAACTTCCTTTCCAGTGCAAATTGGCATCTTTCTTGTCGCATTCAAACTCTCCATCAACAAGAACATCAACATATTTCATAAGTTCTATTTCTTTAATACTTTCCCACAACGCACCTGTATAAAGCCAAATTGTTTTTTGCGGAAATTTCTCATGAATTTCTTTTGCTAAATCTGTAATTTCATACACGTTATTAATATGTAACGGATCTCCACCACTAAACGTAATTCCACTAGTATAACTTTTTCCTAATTCTACAAAAAGTTCTTCCTTTGCCGCATCATCAAACTCTAGTCCTCCATTGGCGTCCCAAGTGATTGGATTATGACACTCTTTACAACAATGATTGCATCCAGACACCCACAAAACCACACGGAGTCCAGTACCATTTAACATATCATCTTTTGTTATATTATGATATCGCATTACATACTCTTCCTTTCCGCGATTTCAGCCATTTTTGCATCATTTAAACGTGTATCGCCTTTTACCCTTGAATAAGAAAGATAACCATTCATTCTATCAATTTTTGTCAAATTTGTACTTCCACACTTTGGACAAACATCCATAGAGAGTTCCTCATGCCCACAATCATCACAATATGCTAAAGATAGATTTACACCTTCGTAAAATCCCATCTGCATCGCTCTTCTAACTAAAGCTTTAATCGCCTCTGTATTATAGTTGATCGGATATTTTACATATTGGATTTTTCCACCATTACACAAATCCCAAAAACGAAATTCCAAATCTTGCTTCTCTATTGGAGTAATATCCTCTGTCACATGACAATGAAAACTGTTACTTACATATTCGCGATCAGAAACATTTTCCACTATACCATATTTCTTACGGAACTGTTGCACTTGAACACCACACAAATTTTCAGCAGGTGTTCCATAAATTGCATATAAATATCCATCTTCTTTCTTAAATTCATTCACACGTTTATTAATATATTCTAGTGTTTTAATTGCAAACTCCCCATCTTCCACTAAAGATTTCTTATTATAGAGTTGCTGCAGTTCATTGATTGCCGTAATTCCAAAAGAAGCGGTTGCTGATTTTAATAATGGTTTGATTTTATCATATAACCCTAAATTTCCACCGTAAAATCCACCTTCACAATACGCCAACGGGTTTGTAGACGCTTTCATCTCTCCCAAATATTCATAAGTACGAATATGAAGTTGTCGAATAAGCTCCAAATAATAATCCAGCACCTCAAAAAATTCTCTATTCTCCTGTTTTGCCTTCGCATAAATCATTGGAAGATGAAGACTCACCGCACCAATATTAAATCTTCCCACAAATACCGGCTTATCATTTTCATCTGCTGGATTCATTCCACCTTTTTCATACCAAGGAGACAAAAATGCACGACATCCCATAGGGCTAACAATTTTCCCATATTGTTTATACATGCTTGGAACATAGCCTTTCCCACTTAAACTTAACCAGTCTGGATACATCGTCTTTCTCGAACACTCAATCCCCGCCTCAAAAACATCCTCCAATGGTTTTCCTGAGCCATGTAGATTTTCATCATAGAGAAAAACAATTTTAGGAAATAATACAGGTTTTTTATGTCCCTCTTTTCCTTGACCATTCTTACGTACTTCTAACATTTTAATCGTGGCTAATTTTCCATAAATACTTGTATTTGTACCAGAAGTCACTGTGATAAATGGATAGTCTCCACGACTTGAAGATACGGAATTAAACTTATATTCCCAACCTTGAAATCCTTGTTCCATTTCTTTTTCCAAGTCTGCCCACGCAACTTCATGGGCCTTTTCTTCCGAAAGACCTAAACTTTGATATTTTTCCAACAACGCTTTATGAGATTTCTCAGCAAACGGTTCCAATATATCATCAACACTTGGAACTGTAAATCCACCATACTGCTGACTTGCTGCACTTAAAACAATATCTCCAATAACATCAAAGGCTGTATCTAAGGATTTCGGTTCATTATACCAAAGATTTCCCATCTCAAATCCACCAAGCAATACGTTCTTTACATCAAACAAACAACAGTTCATGGTATCTCTTCTCGCTGACATATCATGAATGTAAATATACCCCTCTCGAATTGCTTGTATCTCTTCAATTGTAAGGAAAAACTTCTTATATAATTCTTTATTTAATTCATTAAAAATCAAACTTCTCTTTGTGGATACAAGCGCACTATCTGTATTACTGTTTTCCTTATCGCCTATATACATGATCGACTGACTTTTCTTGTAAACTTCGTCTAACATCTGGACAAAATCTTGTTTATAATTTCTATAGTCACGATAACTTTTCGCCACCATAGGATTTACTTTTTCCAAAGCACCTTCTACGACGTTATGCATCTGAGCAATCCTAATTTCGTTTATCCCCATTTTATGTACTTCTTCTTCAACAAATCTGCAAATAAAATCTAAATCTTCTTGCGTAAATTTAATCAATGCACGATACGCCGATTTATTAACTGCAACAACGACTTTCTGCACGTTAAATTCTTCTCTTGTTCCATCTTTTTTAATTACTTTTATCACGGATACTCTCCTTCCTTAATTTCCTATAATTCTATATTTAGTATTTATCTTTACATATAATCACTATATATTGTTTAACTGTGTATTATCTATAGTACCACTTGCACAATACATCGTCAACAAAATCTAATTCAAAATAATACACAAAATTTCCAGCCTTTATCTTCCATAATTTTGTTCAAAAAAATAGGTTGTCTATACTTGACAACCTGTTTTCTTCATTATTATGCACTTTCATTATTTTGATGTTTTTTCCCCATATACATTGCTGCTATTATTGATACCAACGGCACTGTTAAAATCACACCTAACGAACCTGCTATTCCCTGTATAATTTCTATTCCCATTTCATACGAATTCATCATTTGTAAAAATGGCATATCATATGCATAAAAAACCATAAACGTGCTCAGCGAACCACCCGAAAACGCAAGAATCAATGTATTTGACATTGTTCCCATCATATCTCCTCCTATTTTGATTCCGCTTTTAAACAATTCACATCTCGTTAATTTGGGATTATGGTAATGTAATTCTTCAATCGTAGTAGATATCGACATAGCTACATCCATAACCGCTCCCAAAGATGCAATCAAAATTCCCGAAAACAAAAGCCCACCAATCTGTAATTTACTATTTTGACCTATATATAGCAACGTTTCAATATCACTTACATTATACCCTGTAATATGACCTAACTTTCCAAATAAGCTTGCCGAAATTCCAGCTATGATAACACCACTTACCGTTCCTATAATCGCACATGCTGTTTTCTTTGAAAAACCACCAATAAAATACATTGTAACAAACGTCGTTAGAATCGTTACAATAGCAGCACTTAAAAACGGAGAAAATCCCAAATACATCATAGGTAAATATAGATACAATATACAAATAAATGTAAAGATTAACCCTAGAGCAGATGTAAACCCTTTGCTTCTTCCGATTATAACTAATGTTAAAAAGAAAATACCTATCATAACAAACAAAATTGTTGTTCGATTATAATTATATACACTAGCACTCACTTTTCCATTATATTCGCTTATCTGCACAATAACAGAAGTTCCCACTTTACAATCTGCCCCATAAAGATAACTATCTATATTTGTTGCTTCTACAATCTCTCCTTTAAATTCACCGCTCTTCAAACGCACCTTTATCTCTTGTGTCCCCTGTTGACTTCCATCTTCATTTCTTTTTCCAGAAACTATCTCTACTACTTCCGCCTTTTCAAATTGATTTCCATTTTCTTCCAATAGTTCTTTTTTTTCTATTGATTGATTAAAAAAATACAAAAAAACAAAAAACAAAAGAAGAGCTACCCACACACAAATATGCTTCATCTTTTCTTTTTTGCTCAGTTTTCTAAACATTTCTATGCCTTTTTTCACAGTTTCCTCCATATATCAGACAGGACAGAAAATTCTGTCCTGTCCATTTATATTATTTATTTCTTCTTTTTAAAAACCACGCAATTGCTAATGCTGTAATACCAGTTGCCCCAAACAATCCTATTGGTTCATTATCTCCTGTCTTTATCGAATTAGATGGTTTTGTAGATGTTCCATTATTTGAAACATTTGCGTTCGGTGTATGCGACGCATTTGGTTTCTGTTGTTGTTCTGGACGTACTTCAAAATCTTTTTCATTTGCACTTTGAGCAAATTTATTTCTTTCATCTGCAAGTTTTGTACTCAATTGTGTCAACTCACTTTTTGTTATTTTTGTTTCATCTGCCTGCCCTTTTAAATTTTCTAACGTCTTTTTAAATGCATCTACAGTTTCTTTTTTATATTCACCTTTTTTATTTCCAATAATTGCAGTCATTAATGCTTTTTCTGCATCTACAAATTGATTTTTAAGTTCTGTAAATTCAGTTGTAGTCACCACTTCTTTTTGTGCATATGTAAGATTTGCATAAGCGTTTGTAATCGCATCCGCAGACACAGGTGCATTTGTATTATTCTCATATAATGTTTTGTCCAATAAAGTTGAATATCCTTTTTTCAACACTCTGTTATTTGATTCATCACCATAACCATTCTGTGCATACCCATAATAATTTACAGGATCTTCATCCGTATTGTATTTATTGGTCAATTCATTTACAGATACACTATCATCTCTTGTGTCTAATATAGTATCAACATTTTCCAATGCATCTTGAATTCTCATTTTCGACCCACTTGTCATAACACTTAAATCCAATTTTTTTACTGCATCTTTTTCTTCTATAATAGAAGTTTCCCCATCTGTTTTTCTAAGTGATACATCATTTGCATATTTGTTTCCTTCGTAATCATATGTTTTTAATGTCAATTCATTTGATGAAACATCAATGGTCGAAAATGTTGGTACAGGTGTATTTGAGCGTTCTGCAAGATAATATTGCTTAGTTGTATTTAAAGTATAAAATTTACTTCCTGTAGCAGATCCTGCTGCAATATATAAAGTTCCTTCTGGATTTACTGCATTACTTACACCTTCCCCTACACCTTCTGTTTCTATTACTTTCCCATCTAAAATTTGATATGTACGAGCATAAGAATGATCATGTCCAGTTAAACACATATCAATATTAAATTCGTCCATTAATGGGGCAAATAAAATTCTTAGATTTGCTCCATCTACATCAGAATGTGGCGAACCTGATCCGTAAATATCATGATGGAACATTACAATTTTCCATTTTGCATCTTCATGGCTTTTTACTGCTTGCGTCATCAATTGGCGATGTTCCTCTACATTACGGTTATTGCTATTTAATACAATATACAATGCATCACCATAACTATAATAATAATCTCCTCCTGATTCTGTACTGCCAAGTTCTGATGTGTTTGGATTATTATAGTGATATGAATAATCATCCCCTTTTGATTCGTGATTTCCAATTGTTGTTGAAACTGGTATAGTTCTTAGAACTTCTGGGTAAAGATATCCTGCGTATTCCTGTTCTCTTATAACATAATTGTCATCAGAATAATCAATTTGATCTCCTGCGGACAAAATGAAACTTGCATTTTTAGCAATTCCATTCTCCCCAAGAGCACTGTTTAGTGTTTTATTCCATGCATAAGTATTTACCGCAATATCCGTATCTTCTTTTGTTCCTTGTCCATTGCTTCCCGAAGCCCCAATTTGAGGATCTCCCACCAAAATTGCTTGATAATCACTAAATGAGTGGGTTTGATATTTTTTAGCTTCACTCCAGTTTTGTCCATCTATAGAATACTGATAATAATACATTCTATTTTCTTGTAAATAGTTTTCTACAACCACTTTATTGCTCGCTACATATGTATTAAATAAATTACTTTTTTCAATTGGTTTTACCGTTCCAACAAATATTTTTGCCTGACTCATATCTTGATTTTCAGAAATACGAATCTGTGGATTTCCTTTTTCTTTTGAATACCATGCAAAATTTAAACTTTTCTCATTTTTTCCTGGTGTCAATACAACTTTTCCTGAATCCATTTCTCCAGTTTCTTGTTGATTCCATTTTGTGTCATACCATGTTTTGTAATCCTGCGTTGCTATCAACCCACTATTTAATTTTTTTGTACCATCTCCTTGAGCATATTCCCCAAATGCAAATGCCTGTGTATTTCCAACCATAGAAACTGTTGTCGCTACTGCCAATGATAATAATACACTTTTCTTTGTTTTCTGAATCATTATCTTATTCTCCTTTTTATTTTTGGTTTTTTGTTTTGCATACCTAATTATTATCTCTTTTCCTTTTGGTTTCAATACACTTTACGTAGTCTTAACAATGTTTTACACAGCCTTTTCTTTCTTCAAACCTCTCTTTTAAATATCTTCTTCCAAGTAATCTATTTTTAATATATAATTAATGAGAAGAAAATCAAAGCCGAGTACTTGCACGGTTTCTTCCCTTTCAAATACTCGGCTACATTATAAGTTCTATAATAAATGTTCAATACAATCTCTATAGTTTATTTTCTATAGACAACTTCAAATTCCTCACACACTACTTTCATATCAGCAGAAAATTTCAACCCAACCTGTTCCAAACATTCAGCAAAAAATTTTTCATGCACTTGTCTCCAAAACTGTAAAGATTTATCTCCTTCCCCCTCTTTATATGCATGTTCAACTGTTACATCTTTAAAAGCTGTAACATATACTTTCTTTGTTTGAATAATGCAGATTGCTTCATTTTTAGAATTTAAAATAATATTATATTCCCCAACTATAGGTAATGGTTCATTTTCCAATTCATATAATTGATAAGCCGAAGCAGTAGCAGTTTTTTCTCCAGTTTCAACTAATTTTGCAAGTAAATCAGCTTCTGAACCAAAAGACCACGCCTCATATTCTCTGTTGTCTATGTTAATTTTGCTAACAAATTTTTTCCACATCTCTTTAGCTGTCATGATAATTCCCCCCAAACACTCTTACTTCCTAATATTTCTTATATACATCATTAAAATGGCGTTCCCACCATGTCATATGGAGTGATTTGATAAACGTAATAATTCAACCAATTTGTATACAAATTATTCGCTGTTGCTCTCCATGTCAAAAGCGGTTTTTTTGTCTCATCATCATTTTCATAATAATTTTGCGGAATAGCGATTGGTATATTTTTAGCTTTATCCCTTTTATATTCCTGATCCAAAGTCAATCTATCATATTCTGGATGTCCCATAACAAAAATCTGACGCCCTTCCTCAGCCATAACAAGAAACGCTCCCGCTTTTTCTGATTCTGCTAAAATATGTAATCTATGATCCTGTTTTATTTTCTTCGTTGGCACATTCGTATATCGTGAATGTGGTGCTAGAAACACATCATCAAATCCTCTAACAAGAGGAATTTTCCTATTTAGTACTTTATGCCAAAATATTCCAAATAGTTTTTCTTCAAGAGGTTCTTTATCTATTCCATAATGATAATAAATTCCTGCCTGTGCCCCCCAACATAAGTGAAGGGTAGATGTCACATTTGTTTTTGTCCATTCCATTATCTTTTTCAATTCCTCCCAATAATCAACTTCTTCAAAAGGCAGTTGTTCTACTGGTGCTCCCGTGATAATAAAACCATCAAATTTTTGATTTTTTATTTCTTCAAAAGTGACATAAAACTTATTTAGATGGCTCGTTTTTGTATTTTTGGATTTGTGACTTACCACATGAACAAATACAACATCTACTTGCAATGGCGTATTTGATAACGAACGTAATAGCTGTAATTCAGTATCTTCTTTTAGTGGCATTAAGTTTAAAATACCTATCCGAATCGAACGAATATCTTGATGAACTGCTCGTTGCTCATTCATAACAAATATATTTTCTTTTTCCAAGATTTCTTTTGCAGGCAAGTCATTTTGTACACAGATTGGCATATTTTCTACTCCTCTTCTATTTTTTCTTCTATATATTGGATTCTTTCATATTTTTTCGATTCTTTCGGTAATTTTTTCCTTTCTAATTTCTGTTCCACAAACATACCAAATAAATAATAAAGAACTGCAAATGTTGGAACACCCATAATCATTCCCACAAATCCAAATAGTCCTCCACCCAACAAAATAGAAAATACTACCCAAAATGCACTTAGACCTGTAGAATCCCCTAAAATTTTTGGTCCTAAAATATTTCCATCAAACTGTTGTAACACAAGAATGAAAATAATAAAATATCCTCCTTTGACTGGATCAGATAACAAAATTAGTATCGCACTTGGAACTGCACCTATATACGGGCCGAAAAATGGAACGACATTCGTCACCCCTACAATAACACTAATCAAAAGTGTATATGGCATATCCAAAATACTCAAACCGATAAAACATAAAATTCCAATGATAATTGAATCAATAATTTTCCCAATGACAAATCCACCAAAAATTTCATGACTTTTTCTTGTTACTTGCAATACTAAATTTGCCCGTTCTCTTGATAACAAAGCATATGTAATTTTCTTGCACTGCCCTGTGAATTTTTCTTTGCTATTCAAAACATAAACAGATACAATTACACCAACCGCGATATCGAATAACGTTTCAAGAAAACTGAATACACCTACTGTTACAAACGACATCATTTGATTGATCTGCATAAGCAAATCTGTTTTCAACCACGATTGAATTGATTCTGCTCCATTTTCCAAAACAGTTTTTATTGTTGCAGAAAAAGCGGTATCATTTATTCGTTCACTTTCTAAAAAATCGATAGCATTATTAATTTGCATAGGGAGACTCATAATCATATCTCTTATACTTCTATACAATTCAGGAATAACCATATTCAATAATAAAACAAGAACTGCAAAAGCTAATAATAATGCACCTGTAATCCCTATGCTTCTTGAAAATTTTTGTAATTTCTGTTTATTTTTTGCTTTTTTCTCAAAGGTTTTTATAAGTCTATTTTCTATTCGAGTTACAAGTGGGTTTAACAGATAAGCAAATACAAACCCTAATATAATAGGTTGCAAAATACCTCCTATCTTTCCCAGAAATTCCGCAATATCATCTACTCTTAAAAAAGCAAAATAACAAGCTATACATGCCACTATAACCAAAAAAGAAGTTAATCCTCTCATGAAATATTGCTTTATTTTCATCTGTGTTCTTGGCACTATATTTTTCTGTTTATTTTTTTCTTCCATTTGTTTTCCCCTTCCTCATTTTTTGACTTTTTCATTATAACCTCTTAAAATAAAACACGTCAAGTTTTCTATGCTTGCATCATATACTAATAAGTGAGATAATATTGAACTAGAGGTGATTTTTATGATAATTGATATTTTAAAAGATACTATCCTTGATAGTATACATATTCTTCCATTTATATTTCTTGCATTTTTTCTTTTAGAATGGATTTCTCATCAGTCCAAAAAGATACATATTTCTCTAAATCCTTTTTTGGCAGGACTTCTTGGTTGCATTCCACAATGCGCCATTCCTGTTCTTGCTGTAAATTTATATTCTGGTGGAATACTATCTATCGGTTCTTTATTGACGCTGTTAATTTCTTCTACAGATGAATCCACTTTAATTTTATTTAAAGCCCCTAAAGGACAGCAGGTATTTATCCCTCTGCTCCTCACAAAATTTATTATTAGTGTCATTGCCGGATACCTCGTTAATTTTTTCTTAAAAGATAAATTTACCCCTCCAAAACAGACAACCATCTGCGAATGCCATGGCTGTCATCATTCTCACGGGATTTTTCTCGCTACTTTAAGACATACAGCAGAGTTATTCTCCTACTTATTTATCTGTTCTTTTGGACTAGGATTACTTCTTGAATCAGTAGGTATTGATACTTTAACCCACATTTTACTTGGAGGCTCTATTTTACAGCCACTTTTAACTGCCTTTATTGGATTAATTCCAAACTGCGCAGCTTCATTACTTCTATGCGAACTTTATCTAGACAGTCTTATTGGATTTTCTTCTCTTGTTGCTGGACTTTGTTCTGCTTGTGGTGTAGGGATTCTTGTACTATTAAAAACAAAAATAAACAAAAAAGAAGTGAGTAAAATCATAAGTTTTCTTTATCTCACTTCAGCACTTTCCGGTATTATTCTTTCTATATTTTTCTAAAAAAATAGAAGCTGCACATTAACTACTTAATGTGACAGCTTCATTTCTATTTATTTACAACTAAATGTTGCACACTCTGTTCCTCCACAGTCACAAGCGTTACTTCCCTCTACACTGATTTTTCCTGCATGACAGTGACATTTTTCATTGTACATACATTCTGTGGCCTTACAATCAATTTCACTTCTGTCAGAAGCTGTGTTTTCTGTAACGTCATTGTAACTGTTGCTGTAATTAGTTTCTTTTCTTTCTTGAAAACTATCACAACAAGTTTCTTCTGCGTTTTGAGCAGAATTTCCACCCACCTTAATCTCATCTAAATCACATAAAAACTGTTTATTATGCACACAAGTTTGCACTGAACATTTTAATTCTGGCATTTTGCTACCTCCTTATCTTTTTCTCTCTTCAGAGATAGCATTAACCAAATTCTTTTTATTTATTCTCTTCTACTTCAATTTTACGAATTTCTTTTGTACGAATTTCTTTGCAAATTTCATCAATAAATGCATCTAATGATTTTTGACCTTCATCTCCTAAGAATCTGCTTCGTACAGATACAACTTTATCCTCTTCTTCTTTCGCTCCAACAACAAGCATGTATGGGACTTTATCTAAACGTGTTTCACGAATTTTATATCCTATTTTTTCTGCACGATCGTCTACTGTACATTTAATTCCATTTTCACGAAGTTTTTCCAATACTTCATGTGCATAATCATGATATTTTTCAGATATCGGAAGCACACGTACTTGTTCAGGGCAAAGCCATGTTGGGAATAAACCAGCATATTTTTCAATTAACCATGCCAATGTTCTTTCATAGCATCCCATTGCTGTACGATGAATAATATATGGTCGTTTCTTTTCTCCATCTTTATCAACAAATGTCATGTCGAATCTCTCTGCTAAGAACATATCTAACTGAATTGTAATCATCGTATCTTCTTTACCATATACATTTTTTGCCTGAATATCTAATTTAGGTCCATAAAATGCTGCTTCGCCTGTCTCTTCTGTATAGTTAATTTCAAGATGATCTAACATTTTACGCATGACATCTTCAACTTCGTCCCACATTTCTCTTGTTCCAAGATATTTATCCATGTTATCAGGATCTGCAAGAGACAAACGATATGTTACATCCTCTTCTACACCAAGTGTTGTTAAACAATACTTCGCTAAATCAACACAACCTTTAAATTCATCTTCAACTTGTTCAGGTGTGATAATAAGATGTCCTTCAGAGATTGTAAATTGTCTTACACGAGTTAATCCATGCATTTCCCCAGAATCTTCATTTCTAAATAAAGTAGAAGTTTCTCCATAACGGCAAGGAAGATCTCGATAACTTTTCTGACTTTGTTTATACACGTAATATTGGAATGGACAAGTCATTGGACGAAGTGCGAATACCTCTTCTCCTTCTTTTTCCTCATCTCCAAGAACAAACATTCCTTCTTTGTAATGTCCCCAATGATCAGAAATCACATACAAATCTTTTTTTGCCATAAGAGGTGTTTTCGTTCTCATATATCCACGTTTTTCTTCTTCATCCTCTATCCAACGCTGCATTGTCTGAATAATTGCTGCTCCTTTTGGCATTAGTAAAGGAAGTCCTTGGCCTATAACATCTACAGTTGTAAATAATTCCATTTCGCGACCCAACTTGTTATGATCACGCTTTTTAATTTCTTCTAAATGTTCCATGTGTGCTTTTAATTCATCTTTTTTTGCATATGCAGTACCATAAACACGAGTTAACATTTTATTTTTTTCATCACCTCTCCAGTAAGCTCCTGAAGATGAAATTAATTTAAATGCTTTCACGCCTTTTGTGCTCATCAAATGTGGTCCTGCACATAAATCTACAAATTCGCCTTGTTTATAAAATGAAATCACAGCATCTTCAGGTAAATCCTGAATCAGTTCTACTTTATATGGTTCTCCTTTTTCTTCCATATACGAAATTGCCTCTTCTCTAGGAAGCTCAAAACGTTCTATTCTTGCACCTTCTTTAATAATTTTTTTCATTTCTTTTTCAATTGCATTCAAATCTTCATTTGAAAATGGTGCATGTTCAAAATCATAATAGTATCCTGTATCAATTGATGGTCCTATAGCAAGTTTAGCCTCTGGATATAATCTTTTTACAGCTTCTGCAAGTACATGCGATGCTGTATGGCGAAGTGCCGAAAGTCCTTCTTGATCATTTGCTGTCAAAATATTCAAAGAACAATCTTCTTCTACCACTGTTCTTAAATCAACTACTTTTCCATTAATTTCTCCTGCACAAGCGGCTCTTGCAAGCCCTTCACTAATATCTACTGCAATATCATATACCGATTTCATTTCTGCATACTCTTTTACCGAGCCGTCTTTCAATGTGATTTTCATTATTTATCTCCTTCTTCCTCATTTTTATTGTTTTGTGAATCTTCTATTCCTTTTGAAAACATATTGTGGAACTCAATCAATTCTTTTTTTAATGAAATAGGTTTTCCCATCTTTGTTAAGAAACAATGTTTTGTAATACCTTTACAATGAATCATTCCTGTTTTATCATTATGAATTTCATAGCCAACAGTCAACTTAATTCCATTATATTCCTTAATTCTCGTTGTAATTGTAACAGTATCACCAAAACGAACCATACGAAGATATGTGGCTTCCACTTCCAAAACCGGACTTAAAATACCCTCTTTTTCCATTTCGGTATATCCCATTCCAAGTTGTTCCATAAAATCCGCTCTTGCTTCTTCAAACCAACGAATGTAATTTGAATGATGAACAATTCCCATTTGATCTGTTTCATAATACTGTACTTTATGCTTATATGCTTTCATCTTATCTTTTCTCCTCACTTTGTCACTAAAATGTTCAACAACATTTTCCATATAGGTGGTAACAAAAAATCCCTTGCAATGAACTAATTCACTGCAAGGGACGAGCGTGCATGCACTCGCGGTTCCACCCTAATTGTACTGACGATGTCAGAACCACTTCTACTGATGATAACGGAATCACCGGACAGTTTTCTGTCACTTAGAGGTAGTTTTCAAATGTTTCCGAAATAAGAAGCTTCCAGCCAACGACTTCTCTCTCTGTATCCTTTCACATTCTACTCTTCTCATCAACGTGTTTTCATATATACATATTATTATAACATTATCGCTTTATTTGTCAATGAGCAAAGTTTCTATCTTTGTCTTAACCAAATCAAACGCAACATCATTCATCCCACTATTAATAACAACATCTGCCATTGATTTTGTTGGTTCTACATAAATATAGTGCATAGGTTTTACTGTTGTTAAATATTGTTCTGCAATATCTTCGACATACCGACCTCTTTCACGCACATCACGAATTACTCTTCGCAAAATACGTTCATCTGCATCTGCTTCCACAAAAATTTTGATATCCAACAAATCTCTCAATTCTTTATTCTCCAAAACAAGAATACCTTCCACGAGAATGATTTTCGTCGGATGCAATATTACTTTCTCTTTTGCTCTGTTATGTTTTGCATAATCATATGTTGGTCCTTCGATTATCTTTCCATTCTTTAATGCTCGTAAATGTTTTATTAAAAGTTCTGTATCTAATGCATCAGGATGATCATAATTTGTTTTCTTCCTTTCTTCAAACGGAACACCATCATTACATCTGTAATAATTATCATGATAAATCACAGTTAACTGATTTTTAAATGTAGCCTTTAACCTATTTGTAAATGTTGATTTTCCCGAACCGGAACCTCCCGCAATTCCTATAATTACTGTTTTCATCTACTGTAAAATCCTTTCCAAAATTAAACTCTTTTTATTATAACATTTACCTATGAAAAAGCACAAGATAAACAACTGCAAAAAATTCTCTAACTAAATAATTCAAAAACAATACCGGATCTACTCCTGCGCCAATACCAACAACATCTTTATATCCAATTCTTTTTGCTAATTTTATGCTTCGGTAAATATGAAAATTATTCGTCACAATTCCCATTTTTTCATTCGCATTTTTTATATAAGACAAACTATATTTTAAATTTTCCTCCGTAGAATGCGATAATTCTTCCATAATAATTCTTTCTGAACTGATTCCCTTATCCTCCAAATATTTTTTCATAGCAAATGCTTCTGTCACTTCTTCTCCCTTTCCTCTCCCACCTGATACAATTACTTTTGTATTCTCATGTGCAAGGAGATAAGGCAAACCCTTGTCAAGCCTCTTTTGTAGAGCACCTGTAATAGTCTTCCCTTTTACACATGCACCTAAAATAACAATCATAGACAATTCCTCAAATGTAGCTGGAACCATCGCACTCAAAATCACAACAATTACCGCAAAAAAGAATAAAAACAACACAGTACATCCTATCTGAATCGGAAGATACATGGTCTTTTTCATATTGTCTACACAAAAACCAACAACAAACTGTACCACACCAAAAATTATCCAAAATCTTGAAAATGTAGCTTTCCAGTTACGCGTATGTAAAACAATTAGTAAATAATATAATATACACAGTATTCCCATACTAAAAAAAGCTTTTGACATATATACGCCTCCATAAAATAGTAAAGGGTGTCAGAATCACATATTCTTACACCCTTTAAATATCCGTTAATTATTTACCACAACATTTTTTATATTTTTTACCACTTCCACATGGACATGGATCATTTCTTCCTATTTTCTTCTCTTTACGAATTGTTCCTGACTGTTTCTGCTCTCTGTATAATTCTTTCTTTCTTTCTGGAGTAAAAATATTATCCCATTGCGGAAGTTCATATAACCAATCAGCCTTTGCATCTACCATGTTTTTGTATAGTTTTTCTTTATCAAATGCAAGGCTTACCACTGTATCCTCTTCCATTTCTTCAATTGGATTTGCTTCTTTTAAACTATCATTAATCCCATCTAGAAATCCTGTCATTGTAAATACTTCAATTCCGTATTTCTCAGATAATTCTTTTACTGTTCCTTTTACTTCTTCATCAGGATTTTCCAATAATTTTTCATAAATTTCTTTTTCAATTTGGAAATATGTCCCCCAAAACTGTTGTAATTCTGCTTTATCCATCTCTTTTGAATAAGCAGTATCTCTCCATTGTTCTAATAAACTCATTTCTATGTTCTCCTTTTGTTCTTCGTTTTAATATGTCTATTATATACCATATCCGCATGTTTTTCAAAAACTTTTGCAAATTTTCTTATTTCTTTGTTATAATAAATAAAGATAACACTTTTAAAATATAATTCATGTATAAAGGACGGATAAGAATATGAAAAAAACAAAACGTATTTTAGCCATTATCGGAGTAATTCTCCTCATTTCTCTTTACGGAAGCACTCTTTTATTTGCTTTTATTGATACAAGCAAATCGTTAGGGTTGTTCAAAACTTCTATAGCTTTGACAATATTAGTCCCTGTGCTCCTGTACGCCTACTCCCTAATATATAAGATCACCAAAAGACAAGATAACAATGAAGAAAAGTAATCTTTTTACATATAAAGTTCTGCTAACATTAGTGCAGAACTTTTTTCTTTTGTAGCAATTTCATAAGATGATTTTTGATTTTCTTCCCGCTCTTTAATCTTTTTTCTTTTATATAAATACTCCTCAATAGAGATAATTTCTTGGTTTCTTTTTTTCTCTTTTTGTTGCATGCTATTACCTCCTATCCATATAGTATATGCAAATACTGTGGCGAATATATGTATTATTTATAAATCTTTTCCATTTATTTCTTAAGATTTCCTTGACATTCTTATACAGATGTATCACACTGAACATAATTTGACACTTCAGAAAGGATTCAAAGCAATGCAACAATTAACAATACCAGACGGCTATTTCTCCCCTCTCTCCATACGCGAGACGGAAGTTGCCATTAAAGAGATTAAAGATCACTTTGAGCGGGCATTGGCTAAATCTCTCCATTTAACTCGTGTTTCTGCCCCTCTTTTTGTAAAACCCGAAAGTGGATTAAACGATAATCTAAACGGCATTGAACGCCCTGTTTCTTTTGGAATCAAAGAACAAGATGACACCGCCGTTGAAATTGTGCACTCCCTTGCAAAATGGAAACGATATGCTTTAAAGCGTTATGGTTTTCATTCTGGAGAAGGACTTTATACAGATATGACTGCGATTCGTCGAGACGAATATACAGATAACATTCATTCTCTTTATGTAGATCAATGGGATTGGGAGAAAGTCATTTCTAAAGAAGAACGAAACACTGCAACACTAGAACATAATGTACGACATGTGTATAATGCATTAAAAGAAACGGAACAACATATTTCTAAGCGATATAATTATATTAATACAATTTTACCTGATGAAATCTTTTTCATCACTTCTCAAGAATTAGAAAATATGTATCCTAACTGTACTCCAAAAGAAAGAGAATATCATATTGCAAAAGCAAAAGGGGCTGTCTTTATTTCTCAAATCGGAAAAATATTATCTTCCGGAGAAAAACACGATGGGCGTGCTCCTGATTATGATGACTGGGAGTTAAATGGCGATATCATTGTATACTACCCTGTTCTTGATATTGCTTTAGAACTTTCTTCTATGGGTGTACGCGTAGATGAAAATTCTTTAAAACATCAATTAAAACTTGCAAACTGTGAGGAACGAGCCAAATTAACTTTCCAAAACGCTCTCTTACACGGAGAACTCCCTTATACTGTAGGTGGTGGGATCGGGCAATCACGAATCTGTATGTTTTATTTAAGGAAAGCACACATCGGAGAAGTTCAATCTTCTATCTGGCCTGAACTTATTTTTAAAAAAGCAGAAGAATGTAATATTCAACTACTCTAAAAACAACACCTCATTTTAGATATAAAGGCTAAAATGAGGTGTTGTTTTTATTCTATTTATTTCTATAAATAATTTCGTCTCTTCCTGGTCCATTTGAAATCATTGTAATTGGATATCCTAGTTTTTCTTCAATAAATTCAATATATTTTCTACAATTTTCCGGAAGTTCTTCATATTTCTTAATTCCCCTAATATCTGATTTCCATCCTGGAAGAATTTCTAATACTGGCTTTGCTTTTTCTAAAAGATGTGTCGTTGGAAAATTCGTTGTAATTTCTCCATCTATATCATAAGCAACACAAACCGGAATCTCATCAAGATATCCAAGTACATCTAATACGGTAAATGCCACATCAGTTGCTCCCTGCATTCTACAACCATATTTTGATGCTACTACGTCAAACCATCCCATACGTCTTGGACGTCCTGTCGTCGCACCGAACTCACCTCCGTCACCGCCTCTACGTCTCAATTCATCTGCTTCTCCCCCAAAAATTTCACTCACAAAAGCACCTGCTCCAACCGAACTTGAGTACGCTTTACAAACTGTAATAATCTGTTTTATTTCGTATGGAGGAATACCTGCTCCAATCGCACCGTATGCAGCCAATGTAGACGAAGAGGTTACCATTGGATAAATACCATGATCTGTATCTTTTAACGAACCGAGTTGACCTTCTAAAAGAATTTCTTTTCCAGCTTTAATCGCATCATGCAAAAATAAAGATACATCACATACATAAGGTTCAACCATTCTTTTATATTCTTTTAACTCTGCATATAACTCTTCAGGTTTTAATAGTGGTTTATGATATAAATATTCTAATAGTACATTTTTTTGCTCACATACGCGAACAACTTTTTCTTTTAACAATTCATCATCAAACAACTCACTTACTTGAAATCCAATTTTTGCAAATTTATCTGAATAAAAAGGAGCAATACCTGACTTCGTAGACCCAAATGATTTTCCACCTAATCTTTCTTCTTCATATTGATCAAACAAAATATGATATGACATAACTATCTGTGCTCTATCAGATACAAGAATTTTCGGCTTCGGAACACCTTGATCAATTATCGTTTGAATTTCTTCAAATAGTACTGGAATGTTCAACGCTACTCCATTTCCAATAATGCTTGTTGTATGTTCATAGAATACCCCAGACGGCAAAGTGTGCAAAGCAAATTTTCCATATTCATTAATAATTGTATGACCCGCATTCGCTCCCCCTTGAAAACGAACAATAATATCCGCTTTTTCTCCAAGCATATCTGTAATTTTCCCTTTGCCTTCATCACCCCAGTTAGCACCTACTACTGCTTTAACCATTCTATATCCTCCTATAAATTTCAATTACATATAAGTTTGCTTTTTTACTTCACGATTATACTCTCTTTTATTAAGAAAAACAATAAATTTTTTCAAATTCAATTGCAACAAGTCCAACCAAAAGTTTCCACTCTTGTTTGGACTTGTTATTACATTAATGGAGCAATAAGCCGTAACACACGTCCTGTTACCGTTTCTATCACTCCTCGCATACGCAAATCTATAATTTTAACTTCCCTACATTTTTTTAGCGTATCTTGAAAATCATTTTCAATATCTCTGACCACTTGATTATTATAAATGAATGTACCACATTCAAAATGTAGGTACAAACTCCGATAATCTAAATTTATCGTTCCCACAGTTGCAGTATCATCATCAGACACAAAAACTTTAGCATGTACAAATCCAGGTGTGTATTCATAAATATGCACTCCTGCATTAATCAACTCTTCATAATAAGTTTTAGCTAGCACAAATGCATACCATTTATCAGGAATATGAGGCATAATAATAATTACTTCAATTCCACATTTTGCTGCATAAGTTAAATTTGTCACCATTTCATTATCTAAAATCAGATATGGCGTCATAATATGTACATATTTTTTCGCATGATTTAGAATATGAAAATATACCTGCTCACCAATATTTTCATTATCATATGGACTATCTCCATATGGTAGAACATATCCCAACTCTCGTCTAAATTCTTTTGATTTTGGAGTAAGGTATTTGTCAAAATTTTCTTCTTTTTTTTCAGTTACATTCCACATCTGTAAAAACATCATTGTAAAATTCTGTACCGCTTCTCCTTGTAACATAACTGCTGTATCTTTCCAATGCCCAAAACGTTCCTTCTCATTAATATACTCATCAGCTAGATTAATTCCTCCTGTAAACGCAACTTGTCCATCTATAACACAAATTTTTCTATGATCTCTATTATTCTGATGTGTAGACAATACTGGTTTAATCGGACTAAACATTTTACAACGAATTCCCATGGCTTCTAATTTTTCAGGATATTGATAAGGAAGAAGAACAATACTACACATTCCATCATACATAAACCGTACCTCCACTCCCTCTTCTACTTTTCTTTTCAAAATTTTCAAAATAGAATCCCACATAATTCCTTCTTCTACA
Organism: Faecalimonas sp.; assembly: GCA_020024645.1. Lineage (GTDB taxonomy): Bacteria > Bacillota > Clostridia > Lachnospirales > Lachnospiraceae > Faecalimonas. The sequence continues at coordinate 473 of JAHHTN010000029.1, read as the reverse complement.
ATAAAATATTCCATAAAAATGTAATGTTTTGCAGTATCCAACTGACGTTTCAATTCCTCAAACTTTTCTTCTCCCACTCTAAAATACGTCACCTTTGTATTTCTATGTACAGGAAACCCAACTTGCTTTGAAAGGTAATGTGCTAAATTTGCATTTTCTGGTTTTGAAATTCTCAGTTCTTCAATAATTTTATTATTTTGAGTCATATATGGCTTTGTTTTATTTCCCAGTATAAGCAACCTTTTTCCTATGTATCTTGTTCCCGGTTGGATCTGCATAAAAATATAAAATACTGTACCAACAATAGGAATAAAAGTTACAAATAAAATCCATGACATTTTAAATGCTGGATTTTCTTTTCTATTAATAATATAGACAATAACAATCATACTAAGTACAAGAAAACTTACATATACTGAAAAAGCATATTTTTCAATACTTGTAATCGTTGCTATCATTAATCCTATTTGAAT
>JAHHTN010000028.1 GCA_020024645.1 Faecalimonas sp. | reverse complement strand
TTATAAGATTATATCTTATTAGCCACAGGTGTTACAACTATAGTTTATCACAACACTGCATCCTTAAAAAGAAATATTGCATATATTCGCATGACCTATGTGAAAAAATCTTAAATAGGAATTAAAAATTGTATGTCTATTGGAATTACTTTTTTCTCACTATAAAAATCAAAGAATGATATTGACAATGAATATGAGAGATGTTATATTATGGTTGTAAAAACAATTGAATGATTTAAACAATGAAAAATTTAAAGGAGGAATAAAAGATGAACTCAATTGTAAATGAATTAAAAGAAATTCAAGCAAAGGTAACAGCCCTTATTAATTTATTAGAATCAGAGAACAAGAGTAGTATTGCTACTGTTTCGGAAGTTAGAAAAGTTGCAGTGTTAGAAGAAGTTTTTAGGCTTGGTGGAATTGCGACTCCACAAGAAATATCTGAAATTGCGAAAAAGTACGGAAAAACACCTAGTTCAACAGCAGGATACTACTCTGGCAAAAAACCATCAATGGAAGCAACAGAGGATAGAAGTGCTCGTAGAATAACAGATACTGGAATAAAAGTTGTGGAAGAAACAAGACAATTGTGGGGAGAAGATTGGTTAGATCGCTTACCGATGGATATTATTGGGAATGAACATACTCCAGATACAGAGATTTCATTCTAGGAGAGACCGTAGTGGAGGGATTTATGGATACAGAATTAAGATTGTATTTTAAGAAAAATGAAGAAGCTTTCTATGAGATAAATGGAATGAAGAAAATGAGAGGTGTTCACAAATATTATGGCGATACAATTAGAAATGATAAAGCAGCGGAACAAGCCAAGTTATTGCCAATACCTATTAGTAAAATAATCAGTTATGTAAATGATTTTTTTATCAGATTGCAGAGAGTTACAATGCTAAGTTTTGTGAAATGATGGAACTGGAAAAATCAAAACAAGTAATAATCGATAGCTGTATTGTTGCCACAAATCTTAAATGGGATAACTGCGTATTTGATAAGGCTAGTAACAAATATATTTATTGGGATCCAAAATATGATTTAATTCGTAATAAATTCAACTTGAAAAGTCCATCAGATATTATATGGATGAAATTTACTAATAAAGGGCATCTAGGCGTTGTTTCAAGAGGCTTTGATATTAACTTTGATGAGAAAATCTCGTCAGGTATATTAGTAAAAGAAGTTGGAGAAAAATGGGACAATTCATTTGTTTTGATTTTTCCTTTATTGGCAGAATTGACAGATAAATATTCATGTGAAGATTTAGAAACGGCAGTTGGAAACTATTTAATATCCAAAGGAGTGCCGATTATTGACTTTTACTCACACAATAATTAGTAAAAAAACAGATGAAATCATTATCAGTAAGGTAAAGATTTCGTCCGTTTTTTTATTTAGTGAGAACCACATTCAAGTTTTGTGTTTTTATAACTAATCAAGATATGACATGGATCAAATATAATTGCAGAAATAATCAGTGGTAGATATCCGCTTAGAATTCCACTAAGTAAAAATAAAACTGATGGAATAATGGACAATGCTAAACATCTAAAAATACTATTCTTGTTAAAGCAAATGATCCAGATGAAACAATAGGTTGCTAATAAGATGCCATTGGCTATCAAATATATTACAAGTGCTTCGTCAGATTTAACCCCAAATTTAAACCATGGCAGGATAACACACATGAATCCATAACAACCGATTCGTCCAATCTGCTCAAAAATTTCAACAGCTTTGTTTTGCCAAAGATTAATAAAACCTTCGGGATGTTTTTTTGCGTAAATCAAATTGGGAATCATCATAACTATAATGATGATAAAACCGTAAATATTTATATAGTTCATAGGTAAGCCTTTCTAATCAATACATTTTAAGTTGCTTGGTAAGTAGTTCTTTTACTCTGTCAACAACGGTAGTAGGCTCAGTGATTTTTACTCCGCCACCAAGTCCAATAATCCATCCAAGGAACTGATCGCTTGGAATGACTTCGACATGAGCGGTGAAGTGTTCTTCATCCTTCTTCAGCATTACTGTATCCTTACCAAAACGGTCGATAATAACGCCAGCCATACAATTGTGACATTCCAATGTAACGTGTTTAGATTCGCCTCCAAGCATGCCAAAGAGGCTACGAGAGTAGGAGGCAATATTAAGCTCTTTCATTTTCTTTTGTCCTTCACGCTTCTCATCTACAGAAGAAATACGGAGCATCTTGTCTACGCGGAAATGCTTAATCATCTCAGAATCAGAGTCATATCCAATCATGTAGTAATTCTCATCGTCCCATACAAGATGCCATGGGCTGATCACATAGCTTTGCCCATTGTGGCGAAGTTCACGTTTTTTCTCAGGAGTCCACTGAAAATATTGGAAAGTAATCTGCTTATTATCACTAATGGCAGAGTGAATGCTGTCTACGTTAATAAGGATACTTTCATTCATAGTCTTTACGCGTCCCGCAGTAATAACCTGGCGATGTAATTGTTTTGCTTCATGTTCACTGACAAGAGATTCCAATTTCTTAATCAGAGAGTTGGATTTTTTCTCAGTGATAAATTTTGCAGACTGTACTGAATCAACAAGAAGTTTTAGTTCTGCAAGCTCAAATTGACGAGATGCCAAATGGTAAACAACAGTCTTACCACATTGCTCTCTGACAATGTCAAGACCATATCGTTTTAATTCCTCAAAGTCCAGATAAAGAGTTTTACGATCTGCAGTTACTTCATAAGCATTCAAATGTGCTGTAATCTCTGCAAGAGTCAGTGCATGTGACTCGTCAGTTTTCTCCATAAATATTTTTGTAAGATAAAGAAGCTTTAACTTTTGATTATTTCCTTTTGCCATATACTAGCCCTCCCATAGTGCTATAAATTGATTATACCATATTGGGAGATTTTTGGGACACTAAAATTGTATCGAGGGAGGTTTTTCGCCATACTCATTTGATAAAATATAAATATAGAAAAGAGAGAAAGAAGGACAAGATTATGGCATTAAATCTAAAACAGTATATGAAACAAGTAAATGTAAAAAGACGAGAATATGTAAAGGAATGGATTGAAAATGATTTAATACCAGGAATTGTATACTCAGAAAAAATAGAGGATGTTTTGTTTCCGGAATCGGCAAGAAGACCTTACAGGGATAGAAATCATATAAAAGCAAATGCGAGTGCTAGTAAAATTCAAGCACATATTTTAAAAGCCACTTTGCAAAGACAACATATTACACCTCAAATGTGCTATATGAGCAAAGGGGAATTTACAGTAATCATCAATCAACTTGTAAAAGCCAATTTGATTGAAATAAGAGTTGAAGATGGTGTCGAGTACTTCGATTCTACAGTCATTTCAAGACAGTGGGAAGATAACAAAATTCAAGAATTAGTAACAGAGATTGCTCATGTTGCAATATCATCAACCACAGAAGGCATTACTACAGCATACTTAAATGCTGCGGCCTAGTTGAGAATGGTGGGAACAGTAATGTCAGCAATTTATTTCACACTTACAGGAACACAATATTATTACAGCAAAGAATTTTTGGAGCCAGGAATGCATGTGATTTTAGAAAAAGAACCAGATAATGAATATGACAAGGAAGCAATCCAGGTAAGACTTGAAGGTCTTGGATGCATCGGTTATGTAGCAAATAGTCTACATACAGTTGTGGGCGAGAGTTATAGCGCAGGCAGACTCTACGATAGGATTGGCGACAAGGCATTTGGAAAAGTGCTATATGTAATGCCAACAGGTGTGCTTTGTAAGCTTAGTAAAAAATCTTTAGTAATTAAGAAACCAGAAGATATTCAGATTCAAATTCAGGAGGAAATTATAGATGAATAAAGTAATTTTAATGGGAAGACTTACACGAGATCCTGAGGTTCGTTACTCAGGTGGAGATAATGGAACTGCAGTTGCTAGATATTCTTTGGCAGTAGATCGGAGATTTAAAAGAGATAACGAACCTTCAGCAGATTTTATTAACTGTGTAGGGTTTGGAAAGACCGCAGAGTTTGCTGAAAAATATTTTCGCAAGGGAATGCGTATCTGTGTTGTTGGTCGTATTCAGACTGGCAGCTACACAAACCGTGATGGTCAGAAAGTTTACACGACTGATGTTGTTGTAGAAGAACAGGAGTTTGCTGAAAGCAAAGGTGCTTCTGAAAACAATGGTGTAGAAAGACCACAATTAACAACAGACAGTAATGGCTTTATGAATATTCCTGATGGCATTGAAGACGAGTTACCATTTAACTAAAGCAAAGGGGAGGCAGAGGTTTTCTGCCTCCTTGTGCTGCGTTAAGAGCGTTCTTGTGCTTGCTCCTGATTCTTTTCAAGACCCTTCTCCTTGATGTAAGTAGAAAGATTTTGATGAATCGCGTGCAGTTCATATAGCTTGGATCTTGCAAAAGAATATGTTTCATATTGTGCATTGTTTGTAGCAACAAGCTGGTCTCGTTCTTCACGAAGAGATTTCAGTGAAGGAATAGGATTTCCATCTGATAATTCTTTTAAGGTTTTTCTTGCAGATTCATAAAGCATAATCTCAGGTAAATGTTCTTCACGAAATTTCACTTTATTCTTAGCATTTCGGAATTCATTGTAGACTTTTTTGTTTGCATAGTACTGACCAGAGTATCGAAGCATGTCTCTTACAACTTTCAAACGGTCCTGTGTTTCTTTTAGAGAAGCATGTTTCTCAGATGTATCAGTTGATGTAGAAGAGAGCAAAGATTCAATGTCAGTCATTTCCTGAAGTCCATGCTCAACCATAAAGTTATGAGATTCAACAAGCTTATTCAGGTTACTGAGCTTTACCTTCTGTGCATAAAACGGATTTTGCATTGCCTTGATGTCTAGCTCTAACTGAACAACGAGAGTGATTCTTTGCCCTTCATGAAGCACAGAAGCAAATTTATCTCCGTTGGGTGAAGTGGCTGTATCAATAATCAATGATGATTTAAAGATAGATCGTTCAATAGAAATTCTTTCAAAGTCTGTTCCAAGTGATTTGCCACGAATTGGTTTTCGATGATCAGGCAGTAAATAGGAAATTTGTTTTCTACTTTCATGAACTTCGATGCCATATTGTTCATAAAGTTTTTTCTGAAACTCATCGTAGCTGCGACAGTCAGAAAGAGTGGTGCTAATCACTCGACGAAGATAACCTTTATCTGTTTCAAAGATTGTTTGTGTAGGTGTAACACCATTTGAAAGTTGGTCTGCATTGCTTTGATTCAATGCATGTTGACCTTTCCTTTGCGCCCAGTATTCGCGATCTGTAATACGAATCTTGGCCGGAGAGAGAAGATCTACTTGATAGAATCCTTCTTGCTGACAGAGGTTCATTGTTTCCTGTTTTAAATATTTTAGGAAATCTTTTGTAACATGATGCTTCTTACCAGCAAGAGAATCAGCTGGACGTTCCATGAAGTCTTGTCTTTCTACATTGAGAGCGCGAACGCTATTGATAACAATGTGGGTGTGAATATTGCCAGCACTGTTATGACCATCAGGATGAGTACAGACGATTGTCTGATGTCCAGGGAAGTTTTTCTTTGCAAATGCAATAGCTAGTTGCTGAGCTTGTTCTGGAGTGAGACCATTTTCATCTCGATCTCTAGGATCAAAACTTAAGATGTAATGATGGGCTTTTATATCAGCACGAGCTTGATTTTGATTGTAGCGAGCGTTCAGCTCCTGACATTCCTGGTGAAAAGATTCTGGGTCACAGTTAATTCCATCGAGTAAAAATTCTACTCGTGGAATACGACGGCCTTGTTCATCAAGAATTGGTTTGTTAGTAAATTCATCGTGTTGGGTAGTGAGATAATCTATAGTTGCATTGTAACTAGCATTCTTAATTGAAATATGTTTAATGACTGCCACGATATTCACCTACTATTTCTTCAAGTTTGTCACGCATCTCATACAGTTCAGAGATGCAATCGATGACTTGATTACGAACTTGCTCACCTGGTTCGCCACCTTGATTCAGGTGTTTTGCAATCTGATTTAGATTACCACGACAGTTACCAAGTCCACGAAAGATTTCTAGGACTTCAGTGCTGTCGAAAACTACTTCCTGTTTAATGACAGGATGATGATCGAGAATGAGCTGACGAATGTACTCAGTTCGTGGTAAATGAGCTGCCAATGCATCATTGGTAAGTACATCATAAAGCTCTTCAGTAAAACGAATTTTGATTTCACGGTTTTTAACCGGTGGAATAGATTTTTTAGGTCTTGCCATAGGTAGCATACCTCTTCTTTGAATAGTCGAAGACTTTCAAAAGCCGTGACGAAGGAACCAAATGAGGGTTTGGGGAATCATCATCCTCAACAAGTTGCCGGGCAAGATAATTATGAAATTAATTATCGGGTCCCAAGGCGAAACTTGCTCTTAGTTACTTAGAAAGCCTTCTACTATTTAGATGTGGACAGAAATGAATAGAATGCTGAAAAAACAGTGAAAAAACTATAGAATATGTAAAAAGCCCATAAAAACAAATACCCAATCCGCAAGAAAAACACCCTCAAATAAGAAATATATGGTATACTAAAATTAACAGATTATTATGCGTTTCTTTAAAAGAAAGAGGAAAATAAATGGGTGTATCATATAAGAAATTATTCAAATTGATGATTGATCGTGACATGAAAAAGAAAGACTTAAAGGAAATGGCATCAATAGGTAATAGTACTATGACTAAATTAGCCAAGGATGAAAATGTTACCATGGACGTGATGGCTAAAATATGTAATGCACTAAATTGTACTATGGATGAAATTGTAGAAGTTTTACCAGATGAAGAAATAATGAAATAAAGTTTATGGGGATAAAGATATGGCTAAAATGATTGATAAATTACCAGAATATGAAGGTGAAAAGAAGGTGTGGGAATACTTTTCGAAGAATCTTCCACAACAATATGTAGTGTATAATAATCGCTCAATCAAGGGGTGGGAATATGATTTCTGTGTAATGGCAGAAAATGTTGGATTATTTATTATTGAGGTAAAAGGGTGGTTACCACAAAATATATTTAATGTTGTAAGTGAGGATGCCATAATCTTGTCGGGAGAGGAACAGCCACAAGCTAGTCCAAGAAAACAAGCGCGTGGATACAGATTTAATATGATTAATTTGTTGAAGCAGGAGCTGGGAATGAATCCATTAGTTATGGATTTAGTTTGTTATCCAATGATTAGTAAAAATGAATACTTGGAAAAACGGTTAGATGTTGTTTCAGATGAGACTGAAACTATTTTTAAAGAAGATTTAGAAGACCCTGCTTTATTATTTCAAAAACTAATGGGGCGTTACAATATTAACAAGAGTACACCACATGATATTTTAGATGCAAAACGCTTTGCACTTATTAGACACCATTTTGAACCTAACTTTGATTTGAAAGAGAGTGAAGAAAACTTAAATCCAGGATATTCTAGATTGCGAATTGAAAAAAACTTATTAAGTAATGATAAAGCAGATGAGATCGTTGAAGAATATTTTAAGGGAATAAAAGAAATAGTTTTTGTTGATTCACGGGAATCCATGTGTTTATTGGCGAATAAGGTAGAAGAGATTTTATTCAAGAAGAAATTAACGCCATTAAAGGGAAATTTAGTAGTTGGAACCAGAAAATTTGATGACTCAAGTCTAAAAGATTTGTATTCCATTTTTAATTTTGAAGTTTACGTCCTTAATAATATTGAATCGTATGTAAATGATTCGATTCTAATCGAGGAAGGTGTGTTTGATGATGGACAAAAAACTTTATTGAAGTCATTAGCAGAAGTGACACCTTTTAATTTTCAACAATTTGAAATAGAACATGCACCATCATCTAGCAATATTATGGTTGCAGCTGGAGCTGGAACTGGAAAAACTTATTCTATGGTATCTAGAGTTGCATATTTGTGTAATAGAACTGCAGATGCTGTAGTCGATATTGTTAGTGATATTGCAATGATTACATTTACTAAAGATGCTGCTGAAAACATGAATAGCAGATTGAAGCGCATGTTTATGAATTATTTTGTACTTACATCTAATGAAAAATATATGCATTTGATTCAGGATATGAGTCAAATTCAGATTTCTACAATTCATAAATTTGCAATTTCACTATTACGTAAAGAATGTATGCGAATGGGCATCGGTTTTGATAGTCAAATATCAAGTGAAACATTTGAACGAAGAAATATTTATCACTCAAAATTAGATATATACTTGAGCGAAAAAACAGAGGAAAATCCAAATTTTGTACATCAGCTAACTATTCCATCATATGAACTAGAAAGTATGTTAATTGGATTTTGTGATCAGTTATACAATCGCAGCATAGATATAAAATCTGTTGATACATCATCATTAGGAAATCCAATAGGATCAATCCCTTATTTTAATGAATTAATAGAACGTGTTGTTATTCCATCTGAAATACAATATGCAAATGATCTAAAAGAAAAGAATCTGATTAGTTTAAGAGATTGTATGATAAATATTCATAAGTTTGTGGAAAATAACAGTATTAGAAGTACCGGAATTAACTATAAATATGTTTTTATCGATGAATTTCAAGATACAGATGATGTACAAATAGAAACAATTCTAGGCCTTCAAAAAGTGTTTGGAAATGATTGTAGATTATTTGTTGTTGGAGATCTTAAACAAAGTATTTACAGATTTAGAGGCGCTACATTAAGTGCATTTGAGAAGGTGGGGGCTAATAGTGACTTATGGAAAGAGTATTCATTAAATAGGAATTATAGAACAGATGGAAGATTACTAGATATATTTGATGTGGTCTTTACTGAAATGGGAGCGCAGGAATTGCTTCCTTATGAAGATGAAGATCATTTAAAAAGTCGAGTAATAAAAGAATACACAGATGAACTGTTGGTTAGAAAAGTGGAAACACATGGTAAAGATAAAGACAAGTTTATTGAAGATTTGTTCAATGAAATTCGTTTTCAAAAAAAAGAAATTGAAAAACTTTCCAAACAAAAAAAATTAAGTGAAGAGGAAATGACAATAGCAATCCTAGTAAGATATAACTATCAGATTTCAAATTTGGTAAAAGCTGCAGAAGATACAGAGTTAGTTATTAAAGTTACAGAAGGTGGAAATCTGTTTAGACTCCCATCTACTAGAGATTTATATAAACTAGTTCTTGCTATTACACATCCATGCAATAAGGTTTATCTAGTTAATTTAATAGAATCAAACTATGTTTCTATGAAAATACAGTTGTCAAATTTTAATGGATATAAGTCGGAAGAAAAATTAGATGAATTAGTTAGAATATTGGATGAATATTTCATGCTGCTTCTTGGGAAAAAATGGAATGAGATAATATCGGATTTTGAAACAAGACCGGTTTTAGTGGTATTAAGAGAAATATATGAAGCGGCCAAACCATGGAGCACTTATTCTAACAATAAAGAATTGCAGTTGGAATATAAAAGTAATTATGAATGCTTGCTTGAAAAAATAACACAAAAATATTCTAGAGAGTATTTGACAGTTAATATGATTGGAGAATATTTAAAAATTAATATAACTACTTATCAGGAAGAGGCATCAAGAAGCAAAGAGATTGAAACAGATGAGGTAAGTATAATATGTACGACAATACATAAGTCAAAAGGTCTTGAATATGGAACAGTAATTCTCCCCTATACATCTGATGATATTTCTAGTACATATCATTCTGGTCTTAGTGTAAATTGTGTGAATGGTAAATTAATTTATAGTTATGGATCTGGTCATGGAAATATGGACTATAGTGATGGTTACATGATTGATACTGAATCCATGGAACAAGAGAAAGAAGAATCTAGAATTCTATATGTTGCATTAACAAGAGCGATTCGAAATTTAGTATGGGTAAAAGATTTAGATAGCACCGTACAGCAGTGCTGGGGGAATTTCATGGAGGTTATTGAATAATGGCAATTACAATATATACATATAGCAATCCATATGAGATACATAAGGAACCGTATTGGGCATCTATTCAAAATTGCTTTCATTTGTGTGTATCACAAACATTAGTAAACGGATTATGTGACCAGTATAAAGAGTTTTACAAAGGAAAACTCACTACGGTAACAAAATTTATTAATACACTATATGAGGATTGGGAGAGTGATTCAATTACAATTAGTCAACGAGCAGCTATTGATAATTTGATTGAATGTATGGATTTTTCAACAATAGTAAATGATATAGATGATACAGATATTATATCTTCACTTAAGCGAAATAGAAGTGAAGTTGTTGAAAGTGTTCGAACTATGTTTGAACTTGGGATGGATCCGGCTAATATCAGAGATGAAAAATTATCATATGATCAGAAGTGTATTGTTGAAATATATAAGGAATTGATTTTGACGAATAACAAGTTCTTTAAAATTAAGGAAAGTTTTAAAGAAGAGGAAATCGATACGGCAATTGAAAATACTATTCAGGATGTTTCTAAAGGAAAATGTGATTCTACAAAAATAAGAAAAGACTCAATTATAGTACACGGAATTCATCAATTCACACCTATTATGTTAAAAATGATAGAAGAGTTAAGCAAATATAAGTTAGTAGTAATTCTTTTCAATTATCAAGTTGATTATAAAAATGTATATCAAACATGGTTGGATGTATATTCTTCGTTTGAATCAAAAATCATTTTTTCGCCTAAAAATTTGAATAATAATACTCAACATTTCGAAGGTGGAAAGATTGCAGATAACATAGCAGCACTAATTACTGGTAATACAAGTGTTATTGACTTTTCAAATAAAATCGAAGTGACGGAGTTTGACAATGCCACTGAATTTGCTGGATATATTGCAAAAAAATTTGAAACAGCAGAAGCATTAAGAAAAGATGATAACTACATTCATTCAGCGTTGTACTATATGGATGAACAGTTGTATGCAGCAAACAGTGAAGTGAATAGTATCTTAAAAATATATTTTCCTGAACAATTTGGAGAAAGAGCTTTTTTAGACTATCCGATAGGACATTTTTTCTTATCAATAACTAATATGTGGGATCCCGATGCTCAATCATTATGTATTAAAGATATAAATGATTTGTATGAGTGTTTATCTTGTGGAATTATACTCGAACAAAAGCACGGGGAATTGATTTCAATATTAGATAAGACAAAGCTTTATTATGATAAAGAAACCTCAATAAAAGGAATAATTAAGAAGTTGAGGAAACTGAAAAATCGTATAGATGAAATTGCAGATGATGATAATGAAAAACTGGAATTTCAACGTGTTGAATATTTTGATATCTCCGATTCTGAAATCGATACTTTGATAAATGCATTACGAGAATTAAATGATATTACAAAATACTTTTATGACGATTTTAGTGACCAAAGAAATGATTTTAAGTCATTCTATAAAAAAATCAGCGATGTACTTGTTTCGAGAGTATTAGATGTTCAAGAGATAGATTCAGAATTTAAGGATATTGTAGAAAGAGTATTACAAAGATTAAATGAAGTTAAAGATGTAGAAGCCAATGCTTCATTTGATTGTTTAAGAGAAACGATGCAATTATATCTTCAACAAATCCCTTCAGAGGGAAAAGGTGCAAATTGGATTGTTAGAAATTTTGAACAGATTGATGGTGACGTTTTAAGAAAAAATCAGAATAACCAGAATAAAGTATACCATTTTGCTTGTTTATCAGATCGAGATATGAGTATTACAAGAAAAGATGAGTTTCCATGGCCATTAGACATTAATTTTTTTGAAGTTGCACAGGCACCAGTAGATTGGAAATATCAGGTTTTCGTAACATCAAGATTAGAGTATAAGAACTTTAGACGATATGCATTGATATACGGATTAGCATTTAGTAAATGTGCAATTAAATTAAGCTATATAAAAAATGAAGGAGATGGAGAATCCGAGTTATATTATCTATTAAGAATATTAGGTGCAAAAGTATCACCATATGAACCGGAAATAAAAGATGATTATCGGAAAAAGGCTGATTACATTCAGATTGAAGGATTTAAAATGAATGAGTTTAATCAGTATGATCTTATGAGATACAGACTTTGTAAATATAGATTTTTAATGGAATCAGTAATAGAGGGAAAAAGCGTATATAAGGATGAGTTCTTATTAAAAAAATATCTAACAATTGTATTAGAACACAGAGCTAGAAGACACTTTGAAGGAAAAGTATTTGTTAAGAATATTGTATTTGATTACTTAAATACTCAAATGGACGATCTTAAAGAAAAGTTTGTATTTATTAATTATGCAGAAGCAATAGATATTGTAAGGACTGCTTTCGCATACATCGAAAAGTATGCTTTGTTTAATGGGAAGTTTATGAATTTAAAAGAAAAAGATTTTGATCACATGATTAAAAGAGAAGATTTTCTTACAGCAAAAATCAATACAGCTTCAAAAGTAGATACCAAAGAAATTTTTAAGAATTCTACACAACAAGAGGTAAATGCTATACTTAATGAAAATACTCTACTTGAAGTTGCTTATAAGAAAATGCTAAATCCTTTGTGTTCAACATGTTCAGAAAAAGACATTTGTTTAGAGTCCTTTAAATCCAAAAAGGCATAGGGGGGATTACTGTGATTAAGGAAGGAATGTTTGTGAGATGTCCAATAGATAGAGAACATCCGCATGATCCTAGAATATTTGCAACAGGTAAGGTATTGAGTATAAATGAGTTTAATGAAACAGCTCATATCAAATTTTCAGATCCATTTGATCAAAAAAAATATTTTGAATATATTCCAGATGAAGTTAAGGAAGCGCCATTAGCTGCGTTGGATCATTGTCATTTGTTTAAAGGATCTTTAGTGAAATGGGGGAGAAAAACATCTAGGGTAGTTGAATATAAAGGTAATGATAGGGACTTTTATGAATATTATTTACAGGATACTGTAACTAAAGAATATAGATGTGTGAATGAGGTGGATTTAGTTACATCTTTTATTTCCGGTAGTGCGAATCCTATACAGCAATTAAAAAAATATGAGTTTCAGAATCCTTGTTGGTATTTAGGACGTCAGATAGTAAAAGACACCATGAATGTATTAGATAATTCAATTTTAGGATTTAAAGAATTAGCGGGATGTAAAATTTATTTAAAAGCCTTCCAGCTTAATACGATAATGCAATGTTTACAAAGCGAACGCTGTAGATATATGTTGGCAGATGAGGTTGGTTTGGGAAAAACAATTGAAGCTTGCTCTGTCTTAAAAATTTATTTGTCTAATAATGCAGAAAAACAGGTTTTAATAACAGTACCTAGAGCATTAATTGCTCAGTGGAGAACGGAATTATTATTTAAATTTGGATTGTTAGAAGGAAATGATGAAAATGGAAATTCAATTAAACTTCTTCCAGTAGAAAGCTTATCGAGAGAAGATTGTGTCGTAGATTGGGATTTTGTTATTGTTGATGAGGTTCATAATTATTTAGATCGAAAAGGAAGATATGGATTTATTCACGCAATAAGTCGTCATTCGGAAAACATCATTTTACTCAGTGCAACTCCAATTCAGCAAAGACAAGAAGAGTATTTGGATTTATTAAGACTGATTCTTCCTGAAAAATATGATGATATGTCAATTGAGAAGTTTAGCGAATTGGTAGGTAAACAGAATAGAATTTCTCGATTAACATATTCTCTTTTAGATGAGGTGGACAGTTTTAAAAATGAATTGTTGCCTGAAATTGAAACAGAAAATCCGCATGAAGATGAAGATGTTCAAGATGAATTAGAAGTAATTGAAGAAAATCTAAATGATTTAGCAGACGAAATTGATGATGCAAAATTATTTGAGTTAGTATCTGACGTTGATACTTCAAAAGAAGATTTTGGAATATATGATATACAAGTCATAGTTTCCTATATTTGTGATAACTTCCAATTAGAACGAAATATTATTCGTGGAAGAAGAGCAGTTTTAGGTGTGTATCCTAAAAACGAAGATGGTGAATTTGCTGAAAGAGCAGTTCATGAACTTACATACGAAATTTCAGAAGAAAAGAATTATTACGAAAATGAGGCATATCGTCAACTTAAAGAGTGGATTTTGTCTCAAGAAGGAAATCTAGAAGACTCTAATGTAAAAGATATTATTCAACCTCTGATAGAAGCATTTTTCAGTTCACCTTGGGCTTATAAAGCACGACTTACAGAATTAGGGGATAAATATGCAATCCCTTTAGATGTAATTAAAACAGCTTCAAGATGGCTCGAAGAAGAAGAGACAGCAATTAATAATATTGCAGATGTAATGGATGATATTGAAAGTCACCCATCAAGATTAGTCAATTTGATTAATCACATTGATCAAGAACTATTTGGCGAAAAAATAGTTATTTTTACAGATCAGATAGAAACCTTTAATGCATATTATAAGGTTTTTAAAGATGTGTTTGGAGATGAAGTTACTGGATTTGCTGAATCAATCAATAGAGATAAGGCGGAGGTTAATATATATAGATTCCAGTCGGATCCAAATTGTAAAATGTTGATTTGCGACAAATCAGGTGGTGAAGGCCGAAACCTACAAATTGCTGATTATGTAATACATTTAGATTTGCCATGGAACATCAATACTATTGAACAACGAATTGGCCGATTAGATAGAATGGGAAGAAATGTAAAAAAACCTGTGACTTCTGTTGTTATTCATTCAGTAGATAGTTATGAAGAACAACTTTTTAAGTTTTGGAATGATGGACTAAATGTATTTTGTCAATCATTGAGTGGTCTAGAAATCATTATGAATGATATAAATAACAAAATAACTGAATCTATTAAAACTGATTTTGAATTTGGATTATATCGTTTGATTCCGGAATTAATTAAAGAAGCTGAAAAAATGCGTGAAACTGTACAGCGTGAACAAATATTTGATACCGCTGCAATGAGATTTAGGCCGCTTTATTTGCAATTGGAAAAGTTGTTGCATAATTATCAATTCAATGAAAATAAATTATTTGCAGAAACAATGATGAGTTGGGCATCACTTGCAGGATTTGGAGAACTAGAACATGGCGCAAATGATGGTTTTGTTGCATTTGATGAGCATAATTTTTCAGTAAGATCTGCACAGAATTCATTTTTGATTCCGCCAAACTGGGATCATTATATGTCAAAAAAACAAAATGAGATTGCCATAAAAGCGCAAAGAGGTCTTGAAGAGGAATCAAAAAAGAATATAAATCATAATAATAGAATGATAATGGGGTCATTCGACAGGCAAGTGGCAATAAAAAATGATTATATTCATTTTTATGCACCAGGTGATGAGATTTTTGATTGTATCGTTGAAAATGCTATGGGTTCATATAAAGGTATGTGCACAGCTTTGGCTGCAGAATCAAGTGTAAATTGGAAGGGATTTATCTATACTTATTCAATCGAACCTAACGAAAGACTTTTGCTCGATGCTGGAATGTCACTATATTCACTTGGAATGTTTAGACAGTATTTGGCATCAGCAATACAGGTTATTCCCGTTGGTTTTTCATCATTTAGTGAAGTTCCAGATAAAACGGTAATATCTGAGCATAGAAGATTATCACAAATGGGATATTTTAATCGTTCAGATTCAATTGATCATTTGGGAAGAAGAGGAAAAGAAAATGGTTTTTTAGGTATTTCTTCTAGGTATCGAGCAAGTAATCTTGATTGGTTTAGAAGTCAATATTCCGAGGAAAAATGGGAAAGTCTTGTTGAACAAAGTAGCCAAATAGCTCGAAAAAAAGCACGAACAGGATTTCAAAAAGACTCTAATTTGCTTGGCGCAAAAGAAATGATTGATCAGATTTTATCCATGAAAGAATCTAGAAAAAAATATTATGGAACTGAAGGAAACGAATCTATAGAAGAACTGAGAAAACAGTATGAAGTAATACTTGAGAGCTTGTCCAAGCCTATTATTCGTTTGGAATCTGCTTGCTTTATGTGGTTGGTGAAAAAATGAAAAAAGAACTTATAGTAGATTTAATTGAAAAATTAATAAATGATGAGCCTTATGACCTAGAGCTGCTTGACAATGTTTCTCCCAAAACATCAGTTGAAGAGTTTTTGTTAAATACGGCATATCGCTTGGTGAATACTTACGCAAGGTATAACGAGGGAAAGTGTGGGACAGCAGATTATTTAGTTGCTATTCGCGGATTTATGTTAACTTATCAAGTTTCACTTAGATTTGATAACGCACAAAATTTTTCGAATTTATCTGATTATGGAATCTATTATGATTCATTGGGAAGAAAATACTATGCGGTATTTGATATTCCGGAATTTATAATGCATAAGAAATTTGTATCTGACTCATTCATTACATCGAGTACAGATATTCCTGCAATACATTCGAAATATAGTCTTAAGGCAAATTTATTTATAGAAGAGACAACAGGATTTAAAAGTTTTAAATCATTTGAACAAAAATTGTGTGTATATGGAGCACTTAATACGCCGAGGGGATTCACATCATTAATTTCGATGCCAACAGGTGGAGGAAAAAGCCTAGTAACTCAAGTTCTAGGATATGAAAAAAATGGCTTATCGGTTGTAATTGTTCCAACTGTTTCTTTGGCAATAGATCAGGAAAGAGCAGCACGAACAAATATTAAGTGTTATAAGGAAGGAGAAATTTACTGTTATTATAGTGGGACAAAAAATTTTAAAGAAATAAAAACAGCTATAGAACAAAGAACAGTAAGATTACTCTTCATATCTCCAGAAGCATTGATAAAGAACGAGCAATTTAGTGAATTAATTTCAAAAGCAAATATGGACAGATACCTCAAAAATATTATTATTGATGAAGCTCATATAGTAGTAGCATGGGGGGACTTTTTCAGGGTTGATTATCAGTGCATAAGTCCATGGAGAAATGAGTTATTAAAAGTTAATCCCGAGTTGAGGACATATTTGTTATCAGCAACATATCGCGATGAAACGGTATTATCACTAAAACATCTTTTTGCAATAAATAATGATTGGCTAGAAATAAGATGTGATTCATTGAGAAAAGAACCACGTTTTATATATAGTAAAGCAAAAAACTATTCTGATAAACGAAAAAAAGTTTTAGATATGGTAAATATGCTTCCACATCCAATGATTTTATATGTTAATGCTCCATATGAAGCAGATAAATGGAAAGATTATCTGGAAAATAAAGGATTTTCTAATATTAACACTTTTACAGGTGACACAAAGGCAAACGAAAGAAGAGATTTAATTGATAATTGGGTAAACAATAAATTTGATTTAATGATAGCGACATCTGCGTTTGGCGTGGGTGTAGATAAGCCAGATGTTAGAAGTGTAGTACACCTTTATATGCCAGAAAGCCCAGACACATATTATCAGGAATTGGGAAGAGGCGGAAGAGACGGTCTTCCTTGTATTAGTGCCATGTGTATTGATGAAGACGATATTTCAAGAGCCTTTAATCATGTGAGCAAAGTCCTTACAACTGATAAGTTTTGGGGACGATGGTGGAGTATGTATCGAAACCCAAACAATCAGTGGCAAGGTGGTAATATTGCAATTATGGCTTCTACAAAGCCTAATTATAATAAAATAAATTATTTTGAAGAAGGTAATGATACCGATGAGAAGTGGAATATCAATGTATTACTTCTGTTAAATAGAAAAAAACAAATCAAAATAACAGGGTTAGATTTGGATGCTGAAAATAGATATATTTTCACTGTGAAGGTATTAAATGATGTTATTACACAAGAAACAAGTGAAGCTAAAGCAGTTTTTGAAAAAATAAGAGATGAAGAATCTATGAAATCTCAAAATGCATTTTTTACAATAAAGAATGCAATTGATAAATCTGATCGATTATGTTGGTCAGAAATGTTTTTTGAAACATATCCTTTAGTATCTGAATGTTGTCCAGGCTGTAATTGTCATGAAAATATGATAATTACAGAAAGCAATCGTTTTCCATTAGTTGTTGATGTGAAAGGGCCTGAGAAGAAATTAACGGATGAAATGGTTGATTTTTTTGCAAATACAAATGAAGCTTTGATTATCACAGAAGAAGATCCGAGTGAATTAATACAGAAATATAAACCTAATGTAGTGGTAAGTAGTTCGCTAGACAATATCAGTGAATCAAATATTGTTGGAATTAACTATATGAATTTTCAAGAATTGAGAGCCCTTCAAGTTCATGATAATGGGTTTTATATTTCGGGATTAGTAATGGCAATATATGATGACGATAAAGATCAAGCTAAAACAGAGTATCAAACTATTTATAAGTATTTAAATAAAAAAAGATATGTGATACATGTTTCTAAACATGATTTTTGTGTGTCGAACAATACAGGAAAAATGATTACAGATCAAATTGATGGAACTGTAATCAGATAGGAGGAAAAAATGTTTACTGGGAAAATGGTTACAGAAGCAATACCTGCAAGGGTTTTTGCATTGTATAGAATTGTAACATCCAAAAAAAATATTTCTCGATCAGATTTACAAGAGTTAATGGAACCAAAAGAAATATATGAAGGAACTTCTTATTTTTCTACAATATTAAAAACAGCAACTGAATTAAAATTAGTTGATGTACAGGATAATTATGTAACGGCTATTGTTCCAAAAGAGGAATTAAAAACAATAGAAGATTTAAGAATGTATATAATTTCAAAGCTGGATAATTATGAAGAAGAACAGTTTTATAAATGTACAAATGCGATTGTGAATTTAGATGAGAAAATTTATAAATATAGTTCGATTTCAGACAATGAAATGCTTAATTATTTATCAGAAAAATCCAATCAACAGATTACTGCACCAATGGCCAGAGGATGGAGATTTTGGGCGCAGTTTTTGGGGTTTGGGTATATGAATGGTTTTGTTTTTCTTCCAAATGCTTATATTTTTGTTAAAGATGTAATAAAACTTATGGAGTTAGAAAAGAAGAAAGAATATCAAATTGATGATTTTATGACAAGATTTAACCAATATGGAAAAATACTGTCAGGTAATCCTAAAAGTGAGAAAAATTTAAATATTGCGCTATCTAGTGCGTTAAGACAACTGCACGAAAATGGCGAAATATCTTTAAAGTATGTTTCCGATAAAGGGAGCAAATGGATTCTGTATCCGTCGAATGAATCGTTCAACGACCCTATTGGTGCAATTATTTATAAGGGGGTTAAATAATGAATATTGAAATAGCAAAACAACGATATAAAAATGTTTTTCGCCCTGACGTAATCAATAATACACAAGGTGACTTTTTGGCTACACATGTACCAATGAAAAATTTATATGTAACGTCTCATGCAGATGTAACTCCACAAGATAAAAAACATCCGATGACTGAGGAAGAAGTTTTTGACAAATTCTTTTCTTCAAGTGAAGAAGACCAATTTGTTTTAGTAAAGGGAGCAAGTGGTGCTGGAAAGTCTCATTTAATTCGATGGTTTTATACCATGTTAGAACTTCGCAAGAGTGAAAACGAGGTGGTACTACCTATTCGAAGAGCAGATAATACATTAAAAGGAACGATAAAACAGTTGATAGAAATGCCAGAGGTCCAAAATATGCCAAATAAAGATCTTTACAAAAAATTGGCATCTGCATCAACAACCATGCCTGAAATAGAATTAAAAAATACAATTTACTACACATTTGTAAACCTAATTGAGAGTGATGATGGAAAAGCTGGCGAAGATACTGAACGAATGATAAATCGTGTAAACCGTCAGCATTTAGTAGCACTTCTTCAAAATTCTTTATTTAAAGAAAAGTTGATGTTGGAAGATGGACCTATCGAAAGAATATATTGTAAATTTGCAGAAAATAAGACTACAGAGGTTAATGATAAGGCAGCAGAGTTCATAACTACAGATTTTGAACTTGACTCAGATTTTTTTAATGAATTATTGAATTCTGGCGCAGATGAAAAAGCTAGAAAAATTGCAAATAAACTTATTGATAATGACGCTTTTGTAAAAAAAATAGTAGATTATATAAATTTATTTGTAGAAAAAGTGATTCAGAGATGTGCTGGACTGGAACCAGGAGATTTAGGGCTTGTAATACAAGAAATACGACAAGAACTATATAAACAAGGAAAAACATTAACTATTTTAATTGAGGATATTACAGCAGCGTCTGGAGTTGATGATTCGTTGTTAGATGCGTTATTAACTAATAAAAGTGGATATACTGATAGAAATCTATGTAGGATTAATTCTATAGTAGGATCGACAGACGGTTACTATGTTGATAAATTTCGTGTAAATACTAAAGGTAGAATAGAAAATTTTATTAACGTATCAGATGATATGTTTAATAATGATGTAAATGGACTAATTGAATTTTTTGCAAGGTACTTGAATACCGTATCATTGTCTGAAGATGCTATTGAAAAGTGGTTAGATAATAAAGCTGATCCAGACTTTTATCCAGTGCATGAGGTAACTATTGGCAAGGGTTGGGATGAATTCAAATTAGGTAATTCTCAGATAAATCTATTCCCTTTTTCATCAAGAGCAATTACCTTTTTGTATAAAAAACAAGATACAAATATGCGACATCCACGAGCATTGATGAGAGATATTTTGGAACCATATATCAAAAATGCGTTAGAGGATTTACAAGATTATCCAAAAAGAAGATCATCTCTTGAGGGAATGGATACCACATTGCAAAATACAATATACAATCGAAATGATCTTGATGATAACACAAAAATCAGATTAACACAGTTTATGTATATATGGGGTGATGGTACTAATAATGTATATTCTAAAGATGGAGTTAGATATATTGGTGGAATAGCAGATTGTGTTTATGAACAATTGGGATTACCATTACTTGACGGAAAACAGGTTGAAACGCCAACGGGCGAAGCTGAAGATCCTACACAAATTGATCCTCCAAAGCCAGTTACACCAGATCCAGCTGTACAGATAGTTAAAGAAAATGAGCAGGTGGCCATTGCTTTAAAAGAAGTAGATAAATGGATAGAGAATGTAGACTATAAATTAAATATAGGACAGACTACAGCAAATGTAAGAGCTTTAAATGAAGCCAGAAAGAATATGAATGCATATTTATATGCAGTAATAGACTGGGCGTCAGAAGGGGTTCCTATTGATGCAATGGTTAGAGTTAGAGATACAAGTAACAAGTTTTTAGTTTCATTTGAACGACAAACAATGAAGAGTGATTCGGTTGTTGTTTTGCCCGCATCCATAGAATCTAGAAAAATCATAGAAGCATTTGTGCGTTGGAGTGAAGTTGGTGGAAAATCATGGAACTTTGAAGGCTCTACAGATTATTTGTTTAGAGTGCAAAAATGGACAGAGAGTATTAAACCTATAATTGTAAAATCAATTATGAGATATGAAGAAACAGAAATAGACTATTTTTCATTTGCAACAGCTGCAGAGTTCTATCGGTTGATTTTTAATGGGCAATGTAAGAGTTTTCAAAAGCCACAAAACTTTAATGTTGAAATGCTTTTGAAAAAGAAAGAGGCAGATAATTCTAGTAATGGTCATACAAAAAATTGGAATGATCTTTTAAAGAAAATGAATGGTTCGGATGGTACTGATGCAAGAAATTGTGTGTTACAGTATTATAATCTACCACAAGGTACTGCAGTTACATCTACGAATTATGAGTTTGATTACATTTCATTTAATAAAGCTGTAAGAAAAGTTATCAATACAGGTTTAAAGTATGGCATTGATGATTTACAGTTAGAAGATCCTGTGAGAAAAAGGCGTCTCATGAGCGAATATTTGAAATATATCATTGAAAGAATTGATACTGTTATATCTGAGGAAAAGACCGCTTTAAACGATGTTATTGATGTATTAGGGAAAGTGGTTGACTTAGATGATATCGATGAGGAAGAAGATATCAAAGAAATTATTGCATCAGTTAAAAAGTTTTATAATCAAGCTCAGATTAGTCATATAAGCGTGGCAATACATTATGATGTTTCTTTAATTAACAGTTGTAATAAAAATGCAGGAGCAATAGTGTCTGCTATCAAAACAGCTAATCAGATAAAAGAAACTAATGACACACAGGAATTGTTATTGAAATTTAGTAAAGATCCAGTATTTGCATTAAGTGACTTTGCAAAATTACTTACTTTGACTAATAGTGATTTGGCTATAGCTAAACAGGAAGTTGCAAATAGAATGAACAAAGTTATTTCAGCTGGTGGTGAAAATAATACAGATCAATATAATACTGATAAAGAAAATCTGCAGGAATGCAAAAAAATAATTGAGGAGGTGAAATAAATGCTAATTGATGATATTAAACAGGAAATTAAGAGTATGAAGCAATTAGATTCAATCGAATCAGCTGCGCAAGATGCTGAAAGAAGAGAAAAAAACGATGCAGATTTCACCTCTTTAGTTCTTGCATTTACATCCTCTGTAGAAAAAATAAAAGAGGCCAAAAACGTACTTGTGTTTAAATTAACTGATGAGACCATTCAATACTTAAATGATGGGGTAAACGGATTAGAGAATGTAATAAGTTCTATGGTGGTAGATGAATCGGCGTTGAACGAAGTAAAACAACATATTACAAAAAAGGTGAATCCAGCGTTATCAAAGGAATGGAAGGCGTTTCACAAAACAAAAACAATGGGGTTGTCTGGGAAATTATCATCAATAGGTAGTCTTGTTTCAGATAAAAACAAAATTGATACCATCCGAACAAATATCAACAATGGAAGCGAATGGGCTGGATTACTATT
This sequence comes from Faecalimonas sp., assembly GCA_020024645.1. Taxonomy (GTDB): domain Bacteria; phylum Bacillota; class Clostridia; order Lachnospirales; family Lachnospiraceae; genus Faecalimonas. The sequence goes on along the minus strand of JAHHTN010000028.1, from coordinate 267 downwards.
GAAAGATGATGGTATTCATACAAGATTAGAATTATTAAAAGATGGAATAGACCAAGTCAATCAGTTAGAACATAACTTAAACCTTAGTGACGAGATAAAAGATTTTCTTGTAAAAGTAACGAGTGGAAAAGCTAGGGCTACTGATGTTAATGAAAATATTATCAATTGGATTATTAAAGAAAATTTAATTGAAAAGTTCGTTATCAATTTCAAGAATTAGTGATTATAAATTGACACTATAGCACAAAAGAGATATACTTAAGTAGG